>NZ_JBRBUA010000096.1:0-10333 GCF_052826345.1 Brevirhabdus sp.
CCCTGACGCTGACCGACAAGGAATATCAGGCGATGCGCAACGGCAGTATCGCCGTTCTGCGCGAGATCGGAGTCGAAACGGGCGGGTCGAACGTGCAATGGGCGATCAACCCGGCGGACGGCCGCATGGTGGTGATCGAGATGAACCCCCGCGTCAGCCGCTCGTCGGCACTGGCGTCCAAGGCCACCGGCTTTCCCATCGCCAAGATCGCCGCCAAGCTGGCGGTGGGTTACACGCTCGACGAGCTCGACAACGACATCACCAAGGTCACGCCCGCCAGCTTCGAGCCGACGATCGACTACGTCGTCACCAAGATCCCGCGCTTCGCCTTCGAGAAATTCCCCGGCTCGGAGCCGCATCTGACCACCGCGATGAAATCGGTGGGCGAGGCGATGGCGATCGGCCGCACCTTCCACGAATCGATGCAGAAGGCGCTGGCGTCGATGGAAACCGGCCTGTCCGGCTTCGACGAGATCGAGATCCCGGGCGCCCCCGACAAGGCCGCCGTGGTCAAGGCGCTCAGCCGCCAGACCCCCGACCGCATCCGCATCATTGCCCAGGCGATGCGCGAAGGGTTGAGCGACGAAGAGATCCAGGCCAGCACCGCCTTCGATCCGTGGTTCCTGGCCCGCATCCGCGAAATCGTGGAGACCGAGCAGGACATCCGCCGCGACGGGCTGCCGGTCACCGAGGACGGGTTGCGCCGCCTCAAGATGATGGGCTTCACCGATGCGCGGCTGGCAAAGCTCACCGGGCGGGACGAGCAGAACGTGCGCCGCGCGCGCCAGAACCTGGGCGTGACCGCGGTTTTCAAGCGCATCGACACCTGCGCCGCCGAGTTCGAGGCGCAGACGCCCTACATGTATTCCACCTACGAGGCGCCCGTGATGGGCGAGGTCGAGGACGAGGCGCGCCCCTCGGACCGCAAGAAGGTGGTGATCCTGGGCGGCGGGCCGAACCGCATCGGCCAGGGGATCGAATTCGACTATTGCTGCTGCCACGCCTGTTTCGCCCTGACCGGCGCGGGCTACGAGACCATCATGGTCAACTGCAACCCCGAGACGGTCAGCACCGATTACGACACCTCCGATCGCCTCTACTTCGAGCCGCTGACCTTCGAGCATGTGATGGAGATCCTGCGCGTGGAACAGCAGCGCGGCACGCTGCACGGGGTGATCGTGCAGTTCGGCGGCCAGACGCCGCTCAAGCTCGCCCGCGCGCTGGAGGCCGAGGGCATTCCGATCCTGGGCACCACCCCCGACGCCATCGACCTGGCCGAGGACCGCGAGCGGTTCCAGGACCTGGTCAACCGGCTGGGGTTGAAACAGCCGCGCAACGGCATCGCCCATTCCGACGCCGAGGCGCTGGAGATCGCCGCCGACATCGGCTTTCCGCTGGTCATCCGCCCCTCCTACGTGCTGGGCGGCCGCGCGATGGAGATCGTGCGCGACATGGACGGGCTGAAACGCTACATCCGCGACGCGGTCGTCGTCTCGGGCGACAGCCCGGTGCTGCTCGACAGCTACCTCTCGGGCGCGACCGAAATCGACGTCGACGCGCTTTGCGACGGCAGCCGGGTGCATGTGGCGGGCATCATGCAGCACATCGAGGAGGCAGGCGTGCATTCCGGCGACAGCGCCTGCTCGCTGCCGCCCTACTCGCTGCCGCAGGACATCATCGAGGCGCTGCACCGCCAGACCGAGGCGCTGGCGCTGGAACTGGGCGTCGTCGGGCTGATGAACGTGCAATTCGCGGTCAAGGCCAACGAGGCCGGCGAGAATGAAATCTACCTCATCGAGGTCAATCCACGCGCCAGCCGCACCGTGCCCTTCGTCGCCAAGGCGGTGAAAAGCCCCATCGCCTCCATCGCCGCGCGGGTGATGGCAGGCGAGACGCTGGACGCCTTCGACCTGGTCGCCCCCGACATCGGCCGTTTCGCCGTGAAGGAGGCCGTGCTGCCCTTCGCGCGCTTCCCCGGCGTCGATACGCTGCTGGGGCCGGAAATGCGGTCCACCGGCGAAGTCATGGGATCGGACGCGAGCTTCCACCGCGCCTTCCTCAAGGCGCAGCTGGGCGCGGGCGTGGTCTTGCCGCGCGCGGGGCGCGTCTTCGTCTCGATCAAGGACGCCGACAAGACGCCGATGATGGTCGAGGCCGCGCGGGTGCTGCACGATCTGGGCTTCACGCTGATCGCCACGGCCGGCACCGCCGCCTTTCTGCGCGACGCCGGGCTGAACCCCGATCTGGTCAACAAGGTCTATGAGGGCCGTCCGCATATCGTGGACTTGCTCAAGGACAAGGGCATCGACCTGGTGATGAACACCACCGAGGGCGCGCAGGCGGTCGAGGACAGCCGCGAGATGCGCTCGGTCGCGCTCTACGGCAAGGTGCCCTATTTCACCACCGCCGCCGCCTGCCACGCCGTCGCGCTGGCCATGCGCGCCGCGCGCGAGGGCGAAATGGATGTGATGCCGCTTCAGGCCTGACGCGCGCGGTTCGCCGCACCGCTACGGGAACGATGCCTCCGGCGGGAGTATTTGGACCAAAGAGAAGCCGCGGCTCATGCGCTTCTTCTTGGGCCAAATACTCTCGCCGAAGGCAAGGAAATCACTTCGGCAGGCTCACTCGTCGAGCGCGCCGTGGATCGCGAACTGTTCGAGCGCGGCCGCATCGGGCTGCACGAAGCGATAGCCCTCGCGCACCCCCGATTCCGTGAGCTCCCGCGCGATGGTCAGCAGGGTGTTGGGATCGTGGTCTTCGCACAGCTCGACCATATGGGCGATTTCCTCATGAGCGACGGCAAGGGCCTCCTGCCGCGAGGGGGCGCCATAGACATCCATGAAATGGCCCGTCAGCGCTTCGGTCAGCGCGTCGCGCTCGGCCGCCTCGATCGGGGTGACGGCGACGAAGGTGACGCGGCCGAAGGTCTCCAGCCCCAGCCAGCCGTTGGCAAAGGCCTGCCGCGCCTTGCCTGTCAGATCCGCCTCGGACCAGTTCGAGAACTCGAAGCCGCCCGCGATGCACCATTCTCCGGTGCGCGCGGGGCTGTGGAAGACGCGGCGGTCGCTGTCGTCGAAATGGATGGCTCGGGCCAGCTTCATAGCGCGTCGTCCTTGATCAGCAGGGCGCTCAGCGGCAGCGCCCGGGTGGTGGTTTCGCCTTTCAGCAGCATCGCGAAATCCTCATCGACGCCGCTAAAGGTTCCCGCGACCTGTTCCGCCGCATCGCCCTGCCCCAGCGCGAGGAGCACGGGCTTGCCCAGATCCGCCAGCAACCCGGTGTATTCACGGTGCAACTGCGCGGCCCCGTCCTCGGCCCAGCGGTTCAGCCAGACCAGACAGTGACGCGCCCAGGCTTCCAGCAGGCGAACGGGATGGATTTCGGAGCAACCTTCATCGTAGAGCGAGGTCCGCTCGGGCGTGGCCCCCGGCGCATCGTCGTTCTGCGGGATCAGATCAAGCGACATCCCCACCACCAGCCAATCCGGGACATCGGCCGGGTCTGCGGTCGAGGCCGCCGCGCGCAATCCGCCGCAGCGTGCCCCGTTCAGCAGGATATCGCCCTGCCACCGCAGCTGCACCGCCACCTCCGGCGGTCCCATCGCGCCCAGGGCATTCTGGATCCCCACCCCGCAGATCGGCAGGGCCGTCAGCGCCTGTTCCAGCGCCACCTCGGGGGCAAAGACGATGGCGGCGCGGATCGCATCGGCGGTGATGTTATGGGCCACCAGCCCCGCGTCGCAGCCCGCGCGCGCGCGCGCCACCGCTTCGGCAAAGGGGTCCTGCGCGCCCGTCAGGGGCAGGCTGCTCAGCAGTGGCGGAAATTCCGCCACCGCGTCCTGTTGTTCGGGCGTCATGCCTGGCCGGTCTCGACCAGCTTGCGCGCCACATCGCGGAACGCCTGCGCCTGGGCGCTGTCGGGGCGCGAGGCCACGATCGGCGCGCCGCCGTCGGCGGCCACGCGGATATCCAGGTGCAGCGGGATCTCCGCCAGCAGCGGCACACCGATCTTGGCGGCTTCGGCCGCGACGCCGCCGTGGCCGAAGATATGTTCCTCATGCCCGCAGTTGGAACAGATATGCGTCGACATGTTCTCGATCAGCCCGATCACCGGCACCTTCATCTTTTCAAACATGTTCAGCCCCTTGCGCGCATCCAGCAGGGCCACGTCCTGCGGGGTGGACACCACGATGGCGCCCGAGACCTCGGCCTTTTGCGCCAGCGTCATCTGCACGTCGCCAGTGCCCGGCGGCAGATCCACGATCAGCACGTCAAGCGCGCCCCATTGCACCTGCATCATCATCTGCTGCAGCGCGCCCATCAGCATCGGGCCGCGCCAGACGACGGCCTCGTCCTCGCGCGTCATCAGGCCGATGGACATCATCGTCACACCGTGGTTGCGCAGCGGCAGGATGGTCTTGCCGTCGGGGCTGGCGGGCCGGCCTGACACGCCCAGCATCCGGGGCTGCGACGGCCCGTAGACATCGGCATCCAGCAGCCCCACGCGCCGCCCCTCGGCGGCCAGCGCCACGGCCAGGTTGGCGGCGACGGTGGATTTGCCCACCCCCCCCTTGCCCGAGGCGATGGCGATGATCCGATCGACGCCCGGGATCTTTTGCGGCCCCGCCGGCGCGGCGCGCTTGGCGCCCTTCAGGTCGGGCGGCGGCTTGGGCGCGGAATGGGCCGTCATCACGACCGAGACCGATTGCACCCCCGCCAGGGCCTTCACCGCGTCTTCGGCGTCGGATTTGGCCTGTTCCATCACCGTGGCACGCGCCGGGTCGATTTCCAGCACGAAGCGCACGGCGCCGTCCTGCACCGTCAGCGCGCGCACCATGCCGGTGGACGGCAGGTCATTGCCCGACACGGGGTCCTTCACGCCTTTCAGCGCGTCCAGCACATCCTCGCGGGTCAGGCTCATTCGTCGCGACCTGCGATGCGGCCCTCGACCACATGCTCCAGGTCAAGCTCGTCGATCTTGAGGACCATGCGCGCGTTGTACATCCGGCCCGCGGTCTTCTCGACGCCCGCGTCGCGCATCGCCTCGTCGATGGCCTGCTGCGACGTCACGCCCACCTGCTTGAGGTACTTGCGCATGCTCATGTTGAAATCGTCGCTCATTGCTACGTCCTTTCCTTGCTTGCAGCGGGACGGCGCCCGCCGGTCTTCTCGGTTCGGGCACCGGCCCTTCAATGGTCCTTGCGGTCCGAATAATAATCATCCGTGGTGCGCACGCGGGGCCGGGCACCGCCCGAAAACGGGTTGTTCTCGGAATGATACTGCGCATTGACCCGGCAGTCATCGCACATGCGGATCATCCGTGCCGCCTTGTCGTCGGCGAACATGTCGTGCTTGCCGGCCAGCTTTTCCACGATCTTCTCGATGGTGGATTTCACGCCGAAGGTCTTGCCGCACTCGATGCAGTCGTAGGGCTCCTCTTCGTTGACGACACGCTGGCGGTAGGCGTCATCGGACAGATCCATGCGCGGCAGCAGGGTGATCGCGTTTTCGGGGCAGACATTGGCGCAGATGCCGCATTGCAGGCAGGCGTCCTCCTGGAAGCGCAGCTGCGGGCGATCCGGGTTGTCGCCCAGCGCCCCCGACGGGCAGAGCGACACGCAGGCCAGGCACAGCGTGCAGGCATCCTGATCCACCAGCGCGGCCCCGTAGGGCGCGCCCTGCGGCAGCGGCAGCGGCGCGTCCAGCCCGGAGGCCAGCGCCTTGGCGGCGTGGCGCGCGATCTGCCTGCGCGCGCCCATCGACAGCACGGGCTCCGTGGCCGGGACCGAGGGCGCGGCGTCATAGAGGGCCTCGCTCAGCGCATCGGGATCGGCGGGGTCCAGCAGCCGCAGCCGCCCCTGCCCGCCCAGCGCCTCGGCCAGCGCAAGTTCACGCGCCAGCACATCGGCCTCGCTGCGCGGGGACAGCAGCAGATCGACACTGGTGAAACCGCCGGTCAGCGCGGCCAGCATTTCCGCGTGGCCAAAGGCCGACAGCGCCGGAATTTCCAGCGGAATCACATCGGCGGGCAGGCCCCGGCCATAGCGTGCACCGAGGGAGATCATCTGGCTGCCGTGGTCGGTATCGCAGACCAGCAGCCGCGGCGCGCTGCCACCCGCGCGCCGGTACGCGGAAGCCAGCGTCTCGATCCGGCGAAACACCGCGGCGACCGGCGGATCGTCATAGCTGATCGCCCCCGAGGGACACAGCGCCGAACACGCCCCGCAGCCCGCACAGATCATCGGATCGACGGCGACATGATCGCCCGCCGATGTAATCGCGCCGGTGGGGCAGTTGTCCAGGCAATTGCTGCACCCGGGCTGGCGCGCGCGCGAATGGGCGCAGAGCGATTCCTCCAGCCGCACATAAAGCGGCTTTTCGAAGGTCCCGACGGTTTGCGCGGCCTCGAACACGGCAGCGGCCACGGCGTTGGGATCGCCCGGATCGGGGCGGAAATAACCCTCGCGCTTGTGATGGGCCGGAAAGAGCGGCGTGCCGCCGGTCAAGTCGAGGATCAGATCGCATTCGGTCTGCCCGCCATCGCGGGGGGCGCCCAGGCTCAGATCGCCCCGCCCGCCCGGTTCAAGCTGGCGCAACCCGTCCAGATGCACGCGAAAGCCGCCCAACGCGCCCTCGACGCGGCGCAGGCGGCCGCCGATCACCTCAAAGCTGCGCTCGAGCGGCAGCTCATCCCCCTCGTCCAGCAGGACCGTCACGTTCAGCGCATCCGACAGCCGCTCGGCCGCGGGCAATGTCCGTTCGGCCGGACCCAGGATCAGACACAGACCCTCGGACATCACGTCGACCGAGCGGCCCGTGGTGGCGGGCAGCAGCGCATCGGCCAGCAGTGCGGCCATCTTCGGCCCGGCTTCCGCGCCCTCGTCGGACCAGCCCGCGCGGTCGCGGATATCGACGAAGGCGGGCTGCTCCACGCCCAGCTCCTCGGCCAGATCCTCGAAGACCCGGCGTTCCTGCTGACAGGCGATGATCGTGTCGCCATCGGCCATCAGCTCCGCCGCGCGGCCTGCCTGACGGGTGCAGAGCGCGGTGTGGATGCGCGAGCATGTAGTGCCGCCGACCCCGTCGAAAGCCGCGGCGTCGATCTGCTGGCTGCCCAGACAGTCGCATAATATCAATGTCTTGGCCATTCCCACCTCTTCTCGGTCGCCCAGGGCTGATCCATTGCGGATCTCGTGCGATGTCCCCGTGCTGCCGGGGCGCGTTCGCTTGGTGTTCCGGGGGTTGTAGACACGATTGGGCCGCGTGGTAAAGTCAAATCCGGGTGTTGCCCCGGCAGCCCGCCGCAATGGCCAAATGCGTCAATCGTGATCGGATTTCGGACATGAACGTCATTTTTGCAATTGATCGCGCGGCGCATTGGTTACAATATCAGACCAATCGCAACCGCAATTCTGCAAAGTCAGCTTTGCGCCGAACCGAGTGGATCGCGCATTTAATGGACACTGCCCCGCAGCACGGCCCCAAGACGATCCGTCTTGGCATCGTGATCAGGAAAACACCCGGCGTCACACGCTGGGCGTCCTGGTGCTGGACAGCCGTTGCCGTGTTGCCCGGGGCCGGCCCTGCCGACTGGCGCGAGTTGCGCCGCGAAGGCGATGTGGTCGAGTACCATGTCGCCACCGTCCCGCTGGAGCTGTGGCGCGGCGACACCGAGGCCTATCTGCACAACCTTACAACGCGGGAGCCCTCGATATACGTGGTAATGCGTCGCACCTCGGACGCGGCGCGGCCGCTCGCGGTCCTGCTGGCCACCGCCGCCCCCTATGAAGGGCAGGATTACCAGGACAGCGGCGACGAACTGGTCGAGCGCGTGCCGATGCCCGAGGGGCTGGCGGCCGTGGTGGCCGATTTCGTGCGCGACCACCACGAGCAGGACGATTTCGTCAAGCGCCGCCGCGACCGTCACCGCGTGGATGGCAAGGTGGACGGCAAGGGCGATGCCCGCATCCGCCAGGCCGCCGACGTCTATCGCGCCCCCCTCCCCGCGCGGGAGCGGATGCAATGACCCGCGGGTCCGGGAACGCCGACTTCTGGGCGCGTCGGCGCGCTGCCGTCGCCGCCGAGGCGGAGGCCGAGGAGCGCGAGGCGCAGGAACTGCGCGAGCGGGCCGAGCGCGCCGCGCAGGAGGAAAAGACCGACGAGCAACTGCTTGAGGAGCTCGACCTGCCCGACCCCGACACGCTGGTGTCCGGCGATGATTTCGCCGCCTTCATGAAGCGCGCCGTCCCCGAACGACTGCGGCGCCGCGCGCTGCGGCGGCTGTGGGTGTCGGACCCGGTGCTCGCCAATCTCGACAATCTGGTCGATTACAACGACGATTATACCGCCGCGGCGCATGTGAACGACGTCGTGCAGACCAGCTACAAGGTCGGTCAGGGCATGCAGTTTTACCTCGATCGCAAGCGCGAGGAGGCCGAAAGGGCCGCCGGGGCCGCGCTGACAGAAGACGGGTCGGAAAACGGGCCGGAAAACGGGCGCGAAAATACGCTGGATGATGCGCCGGTTGACGCGTCGGCCGCCCTGTCCCCGGACGCGGAGTCGGACTTGGGCGCGACGGCGGATACCGATGCCGGAACCGACCCGGCGTCGGCGGCCCGGGACGACCGGGGCGACGACGACCGGGGCGACGGTGATCGGGCCAGCGATCGAGACAGTGGCACCGGGGCTACGCACGACGAGGAAGACACCTCCGCCGCGCCGAGGCTCGCCAGTGGCACGCAGCGGCGCCGGATGCGCTTTGCCTTTGACGGGGAGGAGCATTGATGACATCGCACACCCCCCGTTACATCACGGATCTTTCCGTGCCCTCCCCAACAGCAAAGGCCGCGCGATGACCAGCACCGCCACACCGGACATGATGACCGATATTCCCGAGGAAGACGGCCTGCGCGCCGATCTTTACGATTTCCTGTCGGTGATGCTGGCCGCGCCGCCGGACGGCGGCTTGCTGAAACGCGCCGCCGCGCTCAAGGGCGACCAGAGCGAACTCGGCAGCGCCATCCAATCGCTGGGCCGCGTCGCGGCCGCCACCACCCCGCAGGCCGCCGAACGCGAATTCAATGCGCTGTTCATCGGCCTGGGCCGCGGCGAGCTGCTGCCCTATGCCAGCTTTTATCTGACCGGCTTTCTGAACGAAAAGCCGCTGGCGGTGCTGCGCGGCGACATGGCGCGCCTGCGCATCAGCCGCGCGCCCAATGTGTTCGAGCCGGAAGACAACATCGCCAGCCTGATGGAAATGATGGCGGGGCTGATCCGCGGGCGCTTCAACGGCCCGCAGGATCTGACCACCCAGAAGGATTTCTGGTCGCGCCACATCGGCCCCTGGGCCGCGCATTTCTTCACCGATCTGGAAGGGGCCAAGAACTCGGTCCTTTACGCGTCGGTGGGCGCGGCCGGACGGGTGTTCATGGAAATCGAACGCGAAGCGTTCAGGATGACGGTCGACTGATGTATACAATCGACAAATCACCCGCTACGAACGGGAAACGTCTCAAAGGGGAGGACGACAAGATGACCAAGCAAACCGAAGGCAAGGCCGCAAGCCGACGAAATTTCCTGAAGATGGCGACAGTCACGGCCCCCGCCGCTGCCGCCGCCGTGGTTGCCTCGGGCACCGACGCGCAGGCCGCGGCGCCGCGCGACGAAGGCGGGACCGGCCTGCGCGACACGCAGCACACGCGCAGCTATTACGACACCGCACGCTTCTAACCCGAACCATACCCTGCGGTCCGCTCGCCCCTGAGGGCGAAGATCACGACAGGACAACCTGTGGCGGCCGGTCGGGACCGGCGCCAGCGAGGGAGACATCCAATGCTCAGGAAAAAGACGAACGGGGTGGCACGACGCGCCCAGAGAACCACGCCCCTGTCCGAGGGGACCGGCAAGTCGGTCGACCGGCGCGCGTTTCTGCGCGGCTCGGGCCTGGCGATCGGCGGTCTGGCCGCGCTCGGCGCGACGGGCGGCACGGTCACCCAGGCCTCGGCCCAGCAGGCCGTCGGCAACGCCATGCAGTCGATCAAATCGGTCTGCACCCACTGCTCCGTCGGCTGCACGGTCATCGCCGAGGTCGACAAGGGCGTGTGGGTCGGCCAGGAACCCGGCTGGGACAGCCCGTTCAACCTGGGCGCGCATTGCGCCAAGGGCGCCTCGGTGCGCGAGCACGCGCATGGCGAACGCCGCCTGAAATACCCGATGAAAAAGGAAGGCGGTCAGTGGAAGCGGATCAGCTGGGATCAGGCGATCAACGAGATCGGCGACCAGATGACCGAGATCCGCGACACCTCGGGGCCCGACAGCGTCTACTGGCTGGGCTC
>NZ_JBRBUA010000097.1:0-70657 GCF_052826345.1 Brevirhabdus sp.
TCATGCGACAGGAAGGACGCCTGCATCGGCGACAGATCCCCGGGGCCGCCCAGCCCCTCGATCGTGGTGATCTCATCGCCGTCGTGCATGCAGGCCAGCGTGAGGCAGGAATTTATGCGCCGCCCGTTGACCATCACCGTGCAGGCGCCGCATTGGCCGTGATCGCAGCCCTTCTTGGTGCCGGTCAGCTTGAGGTGGTCGCGCAGCACGTCGAGCAGGCTGACGCGGGGGTCGGCATCCAGTTCGACGCCGGAGCCGTTGACCTTCAGGGCAGTCTTCATCGGGGTCTCCTCTTGCAGATCGGGGCCGTCACAATGGACAGCCCCGACCGTTCAAGGGTTCCAACCCGTCCTCGCGCCCGAGGTTCCTGAAATTCTCGGCGGAGCGCCGAGGACCGCGCGGCAACCGCGCGGCGCGGAGATGTCGCGTCAGCCGTTTTCCGGCGCGTCGTCCAGCAGTTTCTGGAATTGATCGTACTGGATGAAGCCCGGGATCAGCTGGTCGCCGATCACGAAGGTGGGCGTGCCGTTGATGTTGAGCGACTGGGCCAGCTGCATCGACGTGGCGATATGGCTTTCGACCCGGTCGCTCTGCATGTCCTTCTTGAGCTTATCGATGTCCAACCCGACCTCGCGCGCGACCTTCATCACGCTGGTCTCATTGGCCTGCCCCTTGATCTGCATCAGCTGTTCGTGGAACGCGTCGTATTTTTCCTGGTTCTGCGCGGCCAGCGAAGCGCGCGCCGCCACGACCGAGCCTTCGGACAGGATCGGCCACTCGCGGTAGATGACCTTCAGCTCCGGGTTGGCCTCGATCGCCTTTTTCACGACGGGCATGGCGCGCTTGCAATAGGGGCAGTTGTAATCGAAGAACTCCACGATCACGAGCTTGCCGTCGGGATTGCCCCCGACCGGCGCGTTGTCGTCCGAAAAGAGATCCTGCTGCGCCGAAGCCAGCGCCGCCTGCGAGCTCAGCTTTTCGGCCTGGGCTTCGCGTTCGCGCAGGATGGTGATGGCCTGCATCACCACCTCGGGGTTCGAGGTGATCGCGTCCAGCACCAGCGACGGGTTGGCTTGCAGCGTCTCGGTGATGATCTGCTTCACGGCCTCCTTGTCCATCTGCTGGGCCGACGCCGCGACAGGCAGGGTCATCCCGATCATCAGGGCGGTGGTGGCGAGAATGCGGCGCATGGGCGATCCTTTCAACGATCCTGGAATGTGCGCGACACCCGCGCACATATGCAAATTTCCGAAGATACTATGGTAGAACCACCGGGCGCCACAACGATGCATTGCGATCCCACGGGTTTGTGAGCGGTGCGCGGACCGCGGGCGCGCGGATCGGCCGCGGCCCGCGCATCAGCCCTGCTGCGCGGCGGCGCGGATCTGGCTGAGGGTCTGGCGCGGGGTCAGCGCCTCCTCGCCCGTCATCAGGTCCAGCACCGCGCCGCTGCCGGAAGCACAGGCGCGCGCGAAGGCGGCCGGGAAATCCCCGGTCCGGGCGATCCTTTCGGCATGAAAGCCGTAGGCCCGCGCGAGCGCGACGAAGTCGGGGTTTTCCAGCTGCGTGCCCGACACGCGCGACGGGTAATGACGTTCCTGATGCATTCGGATCGTGCCGTAGGTGCCGTTGTTGAGGATCAGGACGATGGGACAGGCCCCCGCCTGCATGGCGGTGCCCAGTTCCTGGCACGTCATCTGGAAATCGCCGTCCCCGGCAAAACAGACCACCTGCCGGTCGGGATGCGCAACGCGGGCGGCAATGGCCGCGGGCAGGCCATAGCCCATCGCCCCCGACTGCGGTGCCAGCAGCCGCTGGTCGGGGCCGAACCGAAACAGCTTGTTCGGCCAGATCGCGAAATTGCCCGCGCCGTTGGTCACGATGGCGTCGGAGGCCAGCACCTGCTGCAGGTGGCGCATCACCTCGCCCATATCCACCGGGCCGGGTTGCGGGGGTGTGTCGAATCCCGCCTCGTAGCCGTCGCGCACCCGGTTGCGCCAGGCCGCCCAATCGCCGGGAACGGCGACCCGCGCAAGCGCCGCCGCCATGCGGTTCGGGCCCGCATGGATCGGCAGATCCGCGGCATAGATCTTGCCCAGCTCCCGGTCCGAGGCATGGACATGGATCAGCCGCGCGCCCAGCCGCGGCGGCGCGGCGATGGTATAATCGTCGGTCGTCATCTCGCCGAAGCGGATATTGAGCGCCAGGATCAGATCCGCCTCGACGATCGAGCGGCGGACCGAGGGCGACATCCCCACGCCCGCGTCGCCGCCGTAGCCCGGCCCGTGGTTGTCCAGCAGGTCATGATAGCGGAAAGCCGACAGCGCCGGGATGCCGTGCCAGTCGAGAAATTGCGCCAGATCCGCGCGCGCGCGTGCGCTCCAGCCGCCGCCGCCCGCGATCACCAGCGGGCGTTCGGCCGCTGTCAGCATCCGCGACAGGGTCTCGATGTCGTCATCGGCGGGCGCCGCCTCGGGGATGCGCAGGGCGCCGCAGCCTTGCGCGCCGCACCCGGCGCTCAGCATGTCTTCGGGCAGCGCCACCACCACCGGACCGGGCCGCCCGGACAGGCAGGTTCCCCAGGCACGGGCAATCGTCTCGGGCAGGCGCGCGGCGTCGTCGCATTCCGTCACCCATTTCGCCAAAGGGCCGTACATGGCGCGATAATCGACTTCCTGGAACGCCTCGCGGCCGCGGTCGCGCATGGCGATCTGCCCCACGAAAAGGATCATCGGCGTGCTCGCCTGCATGGCCGCATGTACCCCGATGGAGGCATTCGCAGCCCCCGGTCCGCGCGTGACGAAGGCGATGCCGGGCGTGCCGGTCAGCTTGCCCCAGGCCTCGGCCATGAAAGCCGCCCCGCCTTCGTTGCGGCAGATCGTGAAATCGAGCGCGCCGCGGGTGTCGTGCAGCGCGTCCAGCACCGCCAGATAGCTCTCCCCCGGCACGCCAAAGGCGCGGCGCGCGCCCAGCTCCAGCAGGCAGGCCACCACCAGCGCGCCGCCGTTTCGCGCCTCACCGCCCATCACGTCTGCGTTACGGGCGGCGGCCGCGGACCCGGCCTGATCTCTTTCGGTCATGGTGCGTGACATGAAGCCTCCTTTCGGCGCGCGGTTCGGCCACAGCCTATGCCTGCGGGAAAACAAGCGCATCCCCGAAATTTCCGGGCGGAACCCGCGGTTGCCGTTTCGCGATCTTCCGCTTCTTCCCGGTGAAAATACTCATAGCGACGCTAGAAAGCGCGCAGGCGGGCGGACTTTCTCTGTCGCATTGACACGAGCGTGCGGGCCATTAGAGCGTCGGGGCGGCGATCCCGGTAGTCGCCCAGCCAAGACGACAGCGCCGCGGCGCATGGACCCGCGGCACCCATTGACCATGCTGGCGCAACGGCCCTGATTCAGGGGCGAAAGCCGACAGAGAGAGCGAGGCATAGATGCAAAGACGAAGCGCACCGATCCTGATGGCACTGCTGATAGTCGCGGGGTGCACCGCGCCCGTGCGCGAAGACGTCAGCGCCCCGGTCGACGTGAACCGGATTCCCGACAACGTCGCCGCGCTCGCGGCGCCCGAGCAGGACCTCTCCACCGCGCGGCTGCGGCCCGAGGATGGCTGCTACTGGTATGAACACAGCGGCCCGGTCGAAACGACGCTGGTGCCGCTGCGCTCGCCGGGGGGCAACCCGATCTGCGCCGCCGCGCAGCCGTCATGATCGTCCGCGGGGCGGCGCGCGGCAGAGGGCGCGCCGCTCAGCTTCTCGGGGTCACGCTGTCCTCGGCCGAATAGAGGAACGCCATCGAGCCGAGCTTCACATTGGGGTAAAGGGTGTTGATATGGGCCATGACCATGCGCACGCAGCCGGAACTGGCACGGCCGCCGATGCTCGAGGGATACGGCGTGCCGTGGATCCGCAGGTAGGTGTCGCGCTCGCCCACGAAAAGGTAAAGCGCGCGCGATCCAAGCGCGTTCTTGGGGCCGGGTTCCATCCCGTCGGCGATGTCGGCATATAGCTCCGGGTCGCGGTCGATCATGTTCTGCGTCGGCTGCCAATGCGGCCACCGGACCTTGCGCTTGATCGTGTAGATACCCGGCTCATAGAGATTGCCGCGCGCGATCGCGACGCCATAGCGCATCGCGGTGCCGCCCTCCTCGATGTGGTAGAGATAGCGCGCGATGGCATCCACATGGATGTCCCCGGGGATCAGCCCCTCTTTCGCCATGACCCGCTGCGGCAGCAGGCGCGGATGCAGCCCCCAGGGATTGGAGGTGGCCGGATCGAAGTTCGGCGGGGTGACCTCTGCATCCCAGGCGGCCTTCTGCGCCTCGGTGGACCAGGTATTGGCAAGGAGCGGCGTCGCCGCCGAGGCTGAAAACAACGCGGTGGTCGTCTGGATGAAATGGCGTCTCGTCAGCATCTTGTGGCTCCGTGCTCTTGTTCGTGGTTTTGCTCAGGATTCGTCGGCTGCGCCGGTATGAGCCGACGGTCTCAATTCGCTGGCTACTTAAAGGTTCCGCCAGCCGCAGGTTCAAGAGCGGAGCGTTCACCATAGCGAGAGCGCCCCGGCGAAGCATCCGCCCCGCCCCCGCTCCGCGCCCGCCCGCCGCCGCTCCTTTTGCCCCCCTTTTGCCGCCGCGTAACTGCCTCACCCGGTCGCAGTTGACAGTGTCCGTTCCGCTTTGCCACTGGCCTTTCGGGCGCGGGCAGTGTAACGCGCGGCCAATCCCAACAATCGAGGCCGGATATGGACCTGCGCAACATTGCGATCATCGCCCACGTGGACCACGGCAAGACCACCCTGGTGGACGAGCTTTTGAAACAGTCGGGCACCTTCCGCGCCAACGAGGCGGTGGCGGAACGCGCGATGGACAGCAACGACCTGGAACGCGAGCGTGGCATCACCATCCTCGCCAAGGCGACCTCGGTCGAATGGAAGGGCGTGCGCATCAACATCGTCGACACCCCCGGCCACGCCGATTTCGGCGGCGAAGTGGAGCGCATCCTGTCGATGGTCGACGGAGTCGTGCTGCTGGTGGACGCGGCCGAAGGGCCGATGCCGCAGACGAAATTCGTCACCTCCAAGGCCCTGGCGCTGGGGCTGCGGCCGATCGTGGTGCTCAACAAGGTCGACAAGCCCGACGCGGAACCCGACCGCGCGCTGGACGAGGTCTTCGACCTTTTCGCGAACCTCGACGCCGATGACGAACAGCTCGATTTCCCGGCGATGTACGCCTCCGGCCGCTCCGGCTGGGCGGATATGGAGCTCGACGGCCCGCGCAAGGATCTTTCCGCGCTGCTCGACCTGGTGGTCGAGCACGTCCCCGCGCCCCAGCAGATCGCGCGCGCGGCAGAGCCCTTCCGCATGCTCGCCACCACCCTGGGCGCCGACCCCTTCATCGGGCGCCTGCTGACCGGCCGCGTCGAAAGCGGAACGCTGAAGGCGGGCGAGACGATCAAGGCGCTGTCGCGCAAGAACGAGCGGATCGAGCAGTTCCGCGTCACCAAGATCATGGCCTACCGCGGCCTCAACCAGGTGGCCATCGACGAGGCCGTCGCGGGCGACATCGTCTCGCTGGCGGGCATGTCCAAGGCGACCGTGGCCGACACGCTCTGCGATACGGCGGTGGAAGAGGCGCTGCCCGCCCAGCCGATCGATCCGCCCACCATCACCGTTACCTTCGGCATCAACGACAGTCCGCTCGCGGGCCGCGACGGCAAGAAGGTGCAAAGCCGCGTCATCCGCGAGCGCCTGATGAAGGAGGCCGAATCGAATGTGGCCATCCGCATCAACGACACGCCCGGCGGCGAGGCCTTCGAGGTCGCGGGCCGGGGCGAATTGCAGATGGGCGTGCTGATCGAGAACATGCGCCGCGAAGGGTTCGAGCTGTCGATCTCGCGCCCGCAGGTGCTGTTCCGCGAGGTGGACGGCCAGCAGATGGAGCCTGTCGAAGAGGTCACCATCGACGTCGATGACGAATATTCCGGCGCCGTCATCGAAAAGATCACCGGCGCCCGCCGCGGCGATCTGGTGGAGATGAAACCCGCGGGCGCGGGCAAGACCCGCATCATCGCCCATGTGCCCTCGCGCGGGCTGATCGGCTATCACGGCGAGTTCCTGACCGACACCCGCGGCACCGGCGTGCTGAACCGGGTGTTCCACGAATGGGCGCCCCACAAGGGCCCGATCCCGGGTCGGCGCGCGGGCGTGCTGATTTCGATGGAGAACGGCACCTCGGTGGCCTATGCGCTGTTCAACCTCGAGGATCGGGCAAGATGTTCATCGGCGCGCAGGAGCCGATCTATCAGGGCATGATCATCGGCGAACATTCGCGCGAGAACGACCTGGAGGTGAACCCGCTGAAGGGCAAGAAGCTGACCAACGTGCGCGCCTCGGGCACCGATGAGGCCGTGCGGCTGACCACCCCCGTGACGCTGACGCTGGAACAGGCCATCGCCTATATCGACGACGATGAGCTGGTCGAGGTCACGCCGAACGCGATCCGGCTGCGCAAGCGTTTCCTCGACCCGCACGAGCGCAAGCGCCAGAGCCGCGCCACCGGCTGACGCGCGCCGCTTCTTCTGGTTCGAAATATCCCCGCCGGAGGCAGAGATTCTCTTGCCTCCGGCGGGGATATTTTTTGCGACAATGAAAATCTAGTCGAGCATCCAGCGCCCTTGCGGGTGAAAGGCGTGGAAGGCGAAGGCGAACAGCAGGTCGTGCGGGACATCGCGCCCCGCGCCGTCGCGGACGCGGATGCTGCCCACGTCGCGGCCCTCGCCGATGGCGGCGCTGTCGAGGGCGGAGGCCTGGCCCGCGCGCCAGCTGATGCGCAGGCCCGCCTCCTCGATTTCTCCGGCCGCGCGCAGCCGGTCGAGCGGCCAGGCGCGCCCGTCCACCGCGACCACGCGCGACAGCGGCGCGATGCCGTGCGGCGGCATCTCTCCGCCATAGAGGAAGGGACGCGCGGCGGTGTCGTAGCCGACATAGGGGTTGCGCCCGTAGGCGCGCGGCCAGTCCGGCTCCGCCATAACGAGACCTTGCGGGTTGCGCCCGCGGAAGTCCGCCCAGCTTTCCATCCAGCTTGGCAGGCGGGAGAGTTCCGCGCCTGTCAGCTCTCCCACCACCGCCTGCCCCAGCGCCTGCTGCCACCAGCTTTCGGTTTGCCGGTCGTACATGATCATGTCGGAATGGCGCAGCTTGCCGCTGACGCCGAAGCTGAGGCTGCGCCCCTGCAGCCGTCGGTCGAAGGTGATGGCGGAGTTGCAGAGCGGACAGAAGGTCACCGCCACCGGCAGCGCGCCCACCTGATCGTTGACGATCTCGTGCCAGGTCAGATAGCGCAGCGGATAGGCGCGCGGGGTTTCGCCCTCGATCTCCAGCGCGATGACCGGCTCGCGCGCGGCAAGGCGCGTCTCCTGCCCGGCCTTCAGGAACTCGGGGTCCGACAGGGCCGGGATGCCGTCCCTGGGCGGCCCGCCGGAGATGATTTCGGCGAGATCGACGCTGCGGCGGGTGAAATCCGTGTCGGGCCATTCGCGCGACCAGAGGGACGGGACCGTGCCTTCCCCGGCCGCGGCCATGGCGGCAGCCGCCGGGCGGGCCGTGGCCGACAGCCGCGACAGCAGATCGCCCGACACCGCGGGGCCGAGGGTTGCAGCGCCCAGCACGCTCAGCGCCAGCATGAACTCATAGCGTCCGGGAACATATCGCATCGCATCCTCCGCCGTTGGGTGGGGATGATGCTGGCAGGGCGGAGGGGACCTGGATAGCCCCCTCACGCGGGATTTACATGCGCTACCTGGTGACGCGCGCGGATTTGATCCGGTCGGGGTCGCTGGTCACGGCGCCGTTGGGTCCGGTGCCGCGTTTGATCCTGTCGACCACATCCATGCCCTTGGTGACCTTGCCGACCACGGTATATTGGCCGTTGAGGAAGGCGCCATCGCCGAACATGATGAAAAACTGGCTGTTGGCGGAATTGGGCGATTGCGACCGCGCCATGCCCACGACGCCCCGCGTGAACGGGATGTCGGAGAATTCCGCGTCCAGATCGGGTTTTGACGATCCGCCCCGGCCGGCCATGCGGATGTCATCGCCGGGTTTGCCGAATTCGACATCGCCCGTTTGTGCCATGAACCCGTCGATCACGCGGTGAAACGCAACGCCGTCGTAAGCCCCCTCGGAGGCCAGGGCGGTCAGCCGCTTGACATGGCGCGGCGCCACGTCCTCCAGCAGGTCGATGGTGACCGTTCCGTTGGCCTGGCCCTCGATCGTCAGCTCCAGCCCCGCCGCGAAGGCGGGGGCGGTGGTCATCAGCAGCGCGAGCAGCGCGTTACGCATCCGCGGCAACCTTGACAGAGACCATGCGGTCCGGGTTCGCGGGCGGTTCGCCCTTCGCGATATTGTCGACATGTTCCATCCCTTCTATGACGCGGCCGTAGACGGTGTATTGGCCGTTGAGAAAATGATTGTCAGAAAAATTAATGAAAAACTGGCTGTTGGCGGAATTGGGGTTGGAGGAGCGCGCGGCGCCCAATGTACCACGGTCGTGCGGCAGTTTGGAGAATTCCGCCGGCAGGTCGGCCTTGTCGGATGCGCCGGTGCCCGCCATGCGGAGATTGAAGTCCTTTTCCATGTTGCCGTTGGCGACATCGCCGGTCTGCGCCATGAAACCATCGATGACGCGGTGGAACGCCACGTTGTCATAGGCGCCTTCGCGGGCCAGCTCCTTCATGCGGGCGGTATGCTGGGGCGCGACGTCGGGCAGCAGCTCGATCGTGACGGGGCCGTCCTTGAGTTCGATGATGATGGTGTTCTCGGGGTCTTTGATGTCGGCCATTGGGCCCTCCTGAATTTCCTTGCAACAGAACCTAAGGCCCCGGCGCCCCGAGGAAAAGGGAGAATGGTTGACGCAGGGCCGCAGATCGGGCGAATACACGGAGATCCCCTGCCCCGAGGAGGCCGCGATGCCCTGGAAAACCCTTGACGACATCGATCTGGACGGCAGGCGCGTGCTGTTGCGCGTCGATATCAATGTGCCGCTGGAAAACGGCAAGGTCACCGATTCCACGCGGATCGAGCGGATCGCGCCCACCGTGGCGGACATCCGCGCGCGCGGGGGGCGCGTGGTCCTGGCGGCGCATTTCGGCAGGCCCAAGGGTCAGGTCGTGCCCGCGATGTCGCTCAGGCCGCTGGTGCCCGAGCTGGAGCGTGCGTTGAACGCGCCGGTCCGTTTCGTCGACACCGCCGACATGCAGGCCGCCCGCAGGGAGGTGGAGCAGATACCGCCGGGAGAGATCGTGCTGCTGGAAAACCTGCGCTTTCACGCGGGAGAGGAAGCCAACGACCCCGGTTTCGCGCAGGCGCTGGCGGCCCTGGCCGATATCTACTGCAACGACGCCTTTTCCGCCGCGCATCGCGCCCATGCCTCGACCGAGGGCGTGGCGCATCTGCTGCCCGCCTGTGCCGGCCGCCTGATGCAGGCGGAACTGGCGGCGCTGGAACGCGCGCTGGGTCGGCCGCAGCGCCCGGTCGCGGCGCTGGTGGGCGGCGCCAAGGTCTCGACCAAGCTGGAATTGCTCGGAAATCTCGTCGGCCGGGTCGATCACCTGATCATCGGCGGCGGCATGGCCAACACGTTCCTCGCCGCGCGCGGGCTGGAGATCGGCAAATCGCTGGCCGAGCTCGACATGCTGGACACCGCGCGCGAGATCGAGCGGAAGGCGACGGCGGCAGGTTGCGCCATTCACCTGCCGACCGACATCGTCGTCGCGCGCGAATTCCGCGCGAACGCCTTGAATGAGACCCTGCCCGCCGACGCCTGCCCCGCGGATGCGATGATCCTCGATGCGGGCCCTGCCAGCGTGGGGGCGATCGCCTCGGTGCTGGAGAGCTGCCGCACGCTGATCTGGAACGGTCCGCTGGGCGCCTTCGAGATCGCGCCCTTCGACGCCGCGACCAATGCCGCCGCCATCCGCGCGGGCGCGCTGACGCAGGCGGGCGGGCTGGTCAGCGTGGCGGGCGGCGGCGACACGGTCGCGGCGCTCAACCATGCGGGCGCAGCCGGGCAGTTCAGCTATATCTCGACCGCGGGCGGGGCGTTTCTGGAATGGATGGAGGGCAAGACCCTGCCCGGTGTCGCGGCGCTATACGCCGACTGATAGCGCAAACCGCTGTGTGAGCTGCAAAAATGCACCCCGAGATGCCGCTTTGGCTTTGGCGGGGCATTGCGATCCTGTATCAAGATTTCTATGCCATTGATGAAATCAGAAACAAAAATCGGTGATCTTCCATGAAAGCGACGCGGACCGTTCAGAAAATCCTTGCCAACTATGAGGGCGAGACCCCCGGCGTAAAGGCCAAGCTTTGCGGCATGCTGATGAACGGCAAGCTGGGCGGGACCGGCAAGATGATCATCCTGCCCGTCGATCAGGGGTTCGAGCACGGGCCCGCGCGGTCCTTTGCGGCCAACCCGGCCGCCTATGACCCGCATTACCACTACCAGCTTGCGATCGATGCGGGGCTCAATGCCTATGCCGCGCCGCTGGGCATGCTGGAGGCCGGGGCCGACACTTTCGCGGGGCAGATCCCGACGATCCTGAAGGCCAATTCGGCCAATTCGCTGATGTCCGACACGGCCGGCAAGAACCAGGCGGTGACCGCAAGCGTCGACGATGCGCTGCGGCTGGGCTGCTCGGCCATCGGGTTCACCATCTATCCCGGCTCGGACATGGCGCTCGACATGTTCGAGGAGATCTCGGCCATGCGCGAGGAGGCCGCCGCAAAGGGCGTGGCCACGGTGATCTGGTCCTATCCGCGCGGCGAGTCGCTGAACAAGGACGGCGAAACCGCGATCGACATCGCCGCCTATGCCGCGCAGATCGCGGCGCTGCTGGGCGCGCATGTCATCAAGATCAAGCTGTCGACCGATCATCTGAGCCTGGGCGAGGCCAAGAAGGTCTATGAGGCCGAGAAGATCGACATCGCAAGCCAGGCGGCGCGCGTGCGCCACTGCATGGAGGCATCTTTCGCCGGTCGGCGCATCGTCGTGTTCTCGGGCGGTGCGAAAAAGGGAATCGACGGCGTCTACGACGATGCCCGCGCGATCCGCGACGGCGGCGGCAACGGGTCGATCATCGGGCGCAACAGCTTTCAGCGGCCGCGCGACGAAGCGCTGGATATGCTGTCCAAGCTGATCGATATCTACAAGGGTCGCGCGTAGGCCGCGCGCCACAGGAAACCCGCGCGTAGGCCGCGCGCCGCAGAATGCCGACGCGCGGCGCACCGCGCAGGGGGCCGGTCGAAAGACGGATCAGCCGGGGGCCAGCCGGGCGAGGATCGCATCCTCGGGCAGGCCCGCGACCGCGCCCGCGACATGGCCGCTTTCGCGGGAAAGCCGGGTGCCGACATAGGCCCCGGCGATTTCGGACGGCGCGGTCTCGATCAGCGCGGCGGCGCTCAGCAGCATGGCGAGCCGTTCCGCGAACCAGCGCGCCTCCCCCTCCTGGGGGGGTGCGGGCCAACGGGCGCGATGGGCATCGAGTGCGCGGTCGTAGCCCGGCACCGCGCCGCGCGCGCCATCCAGCACCCGGTCCAGCGCCACCCCGGCCGCGCCATCGCGATGCAGCGTGCGCAGGATATCGAGGCAGATCACGTTGCCGGACCCTTCCCAGATCGAATTGAGTGGCGCCTCGCGGTAGAGCAGCGGCAGCGGCGTGTCCTCCACATAACCCATGCCGCCCAGAGCCTCCATCGCCTCATAGATGAGGCCGGGGCAGCGTTTGTTGTTCAGGAACTTCGCCAGGGCCACCGCGATCCGCGACAGGGAGCGGGAATGCGCGTCCCGCGCGTCATAGGCGGCGGCGACCCGCAGACCCAGCGCCAGCGCGGCTTCCCAGTCCAGCGCCAGATCGGCAAGCACGGCGCGCATCAGCGGCTGGTCGATCAGGCGGCGCTGGAACACGCTGCGACCGGCGCACCAGTGATGCGCCTCGCGCAGCGCGGCGCGCATCAGCCCGGCGGGCGCCATCGCGGTATCCAGCCGGGTGTGATGCACCATCGGCAGGATCGCGCGCACACCTTCGCCTTCCGCGCCGATGATCTGCGCGCAGGCGCCGTGATATTCGATCTCCGCCGACGCGTTGGAGCGATTGCCCAGCTTGTCCTTGAGCCGGTTGATGCGGATCGCGTTCTGCCGCCCGTCGGGCAGGACCCGCGGCACGAGAAAGCAGCTCAACCCGCCGGGCGCCTGTGCCAGCGTGAGGAACCCGTCCGACATCGGCGCGGAGCAGAACCACTTGTGCCCCTCCAGCAGGTAATCATCCGACACCCGCCGCGCCGCGGTCAGATTGCGGCGCACGTCGGAGCCGCCCTGCCGCTCGGTCATGGCCATGCCCAGCGTGGCGCCGGTTTTCGAGGACAGGGGCCGGAACCGCGGATCGTAGCGGCCCGCCAGCAGCTTGCCGATCCAGTCCCCGGCGCTGGCCGCGCACTGCAAGGCGGGCACGGCGGCATAGCTCATCGTCATCGGGCAACAGGTGCCGGGGTCGACCTGGGTATGCAGGTAGACCATCGCCGCATGGGTGACATGACCGCCCCCCGCCCCCGACCACGCGACGGAGGGATAGCCCGCCTCCACCCCCAGCTGCATCAGCCGATGATAAGCGGGATGAAACTCCACCTGATCGAGTCGCCGCCCGCCGCGGTCGTAATCCAGCAGGCGCGGTGCATGGCGGTTTGCCTGAGCGCCCAGATCGCGTATCTCCGCCTGTCCCAGCCTGCGCCCATAGGCCGCCAGCCGCGCCACATCCGCCCCATGCGCCAGCGCATGGTCCCGCAGCGCGCGGTCGTCCGCCCATAGATCCTCATCGCCGCGCAATTGCGGCTGATTGAAATCGAAGCCGTCTTCGGCCTGGTCGCCCGCGTCATCCGCCACGGCAGCTCTCCCTGCGGCAGTCATTCTTGCGGCGGTGGGTGCGCGTGATGGCAAAACGACACCGCACGTCGAAACGCACCCTGCCCGTCAAGGGGGATTCTCTTGTCATCCCGCCTGTGCCATAGTGCCGAAAGCGGGACCGAAATCAAAGCAATACCCGGCAGAGGCATCGATGAGAGAACTTGGCAAGACAAGCGGGCTCGGCGGATCAGTCTATGTGGTCGTCGTCTTCGCGCTGGGAATGTATTTCACCTTCGGCGCTGTCCAGGGCGATTACGGGCTGTTCCAGCGCATCCAGATCGATGCGGAGGCCGATACCCTGCGGCAGGAACTTTCCCGGCTTCAGGCCGATCTTGCCGAGATCAGCAACAAGACCAAGCGCCTGTCAGACGATTACCTTGACCTCGACCTGCTGGACGAGCAGGCTCGCGATGTGCTGGGGATGATCCGGGCCGACGAAATCGTAATCCAGTAAGCGCCCGCGATCCGGCCGTGCCACGGGTGTGATCCGGCCCCGCCCCGGCCCCGAACCGGCCTCGCGCCGCGGCGGAATTTCCCCCCTCGCAGGTCTTGAAAATATCCTGTATGAATTAGTTTAACGCTAAACTAGTTTAATTGCCGGGAGGGGGAGCGATCTATGGCGTCCCGAAAAGCTTCAAAGAAATCAAATGTTTCCAAGGAAGAATTGCTTGGGCACTATAAGCAGATGCTGCTGATCCGGCGATTCGAGGAAAAGGCAGGTCAACTGTACGGCATGGGTCTGATCGGCGGCTTCTGTCACCTCTACATCGGTCAGGAAGCGGTCGTCGTGGGGCTGGAGGCCGCGGCCGAGGAAGGCGACAAACGCGTCACCTCCTACCGCGACCACGGCCACATGCTGGCCTGCGGCATGGACCCCAAGGGCGTGATGGCGGAACTGACCGGCCGCGAGGGGGGCTACTCCAAGGGCAAGGGCGGCTCGATGCACATGTTCTCCAAGGAGAAACATTTCTACGGCGGGCACGGCATCGTCGGCGCGCAGGTGCCGATCGGCGCGGGGCTGGCCTTTTCCGACAAGTACAAGGGCACCGACCGCGTGACCTTCGCCTATTTCGGCGACGGCGCGGCGAACCAGGGGCAGGTCTATGAGACCTACAACATGGCCGAGCTCTGGGATCTGCCGGTGGTTTTCGTGATCGAGAACAACCAGTACGCCATGGGCACGAGCGTCAAGCGCTCCACCAAGTCGCCAAGCCTGTGGGAACGCGGCGCGGCCTACGGGATCGAGGGCGAGGCCGTCGACGGCATGGACGTGCTGGCGGTGAAGGAAGCGGGCGAAAAGGCCGTCAAACACTGCCGCGCGGGCAAGGGTCCCTACATCCTTGAGGTCATGACCTACCGCTACCGGGGCCATTCGATGTCCGACCCGGCCAAGTACCGCACCCGCGACGAGGTCCAGAAGATGCGCGAGGAGCGCGACGCGATCGAACATGTGCGCGAGATGCTGCTGCAAGGCGATCACGCGTCGGAGGACGATCTGAAAGCGATCGACAAGGAAATCAAGAACATCGTGAACGACGCGGCGGAGTTTTCCAAGGAAAGCCCGGAACCCGATCTGGCGGAGCTTTACACCGACATCTACGCCGAAGAAGTGCCGCAGGAAGCCTGAGGGAGAGAGACGAAGACATGGCAACCGAAATACTCATGCCCGCGCTGTCCCCCACGATGGAGGAAGGCACGCTTGCGAAATGGCTGGTCAAGGAGGGCGACACCGTCGCTTCCGGCGACATCCTGGCCGAGATCGAAACCGACAAGGCCACGATGGAATTCGAGGCGGTCGACGAAGGCGTGCTCGGCAAGATCCTGATCGCCGAGGGATCGGAGGGGGTCAAGGTCAACACCCCCATCGCCCTGCTGCTGGAAGAAGGCGAGGACGCCGGTGCGGTGGAAACCTCCTCCGCCCGGCAGCCGCAGTCGCAGCCGCAGCAGGAAGCCCCCCGGCAGGTGGAGGACAAGCCCGTCGCTGACGCGCCCCGCCCCCCCGCGAAGGCAAAACCGGCCGCGCAGCCCGAAGTGCCCGAAGGCACCGAGATGAAATCGACCACCGTGCGCGAGGCACTGCGCGACGCGATGGCCGAAGAAATGCGGCGCGACGAGAATGTCTTCCTCATGGGGGAGGAGGTCGCCGAATATCAGGGCGCCTACAAGATCAGCCAGGGCCTGCTCGATGAATTCGGCGCAAAGCGCGTGATCGACACCCCAATCACCGAACATGGCTTTGCCGGTATCGCGGTCGGCGCGGCCTTCGGGGGCCTGCGCCCGATCGTGGAGTTCATGACCTTCAACTTCGCAATGCAGGCGATGGACCAGATCATCAACTCGGCCGCCAAGACGCTTTACATGTCCGGCGGCCAGATGGGCGCGCCCATGGTCTTTCGCGGCCCCAACGGCGCCGCCGCCCGCGTCGGCGCGCAGCACAGCCAGGACTACGCCGCCTGGTACGCCAGCGTGCCCGGCCTGAAGGTCGCGATGCCCTACTCCGCCGCCGATGCCAAGGGTCTGCTGAAATCCGCGATCCGCGATCCGAACCCGGTGATTTTCCTGGAAAACGAAATTCTCTACGGCCGCAGCTTCGACGTGCCGGTGATGGATGATTTCACCGTCCCCTTCGGCAAGGCGAAAATCTGGCGCGAAGGCGAGGATGTCACGCTCGTCAGCTTCGGCATCGGCATGCAATACGCGCTGGAGGCCGCCGAAAAACTGGCCGAAGAGGGCATCAGCGCCGAAGTGATCGACCTGCGGACATTGCGTCCGCTGGATACAGACACCGTGATCGAAAGCGTGAAAAAGACCAACCGCTGCGTCACCGTCGAGGAAGGCTTCCCCGTCGGCGCGATCGGCAACCATATCTCAGCCGTGCTCATGCAGCAGGCGTTCGATTACCTCGACGCCCCCGTGATCAACTGCACCGGCAAGGATGTGCCAATGCCCTACGCCGCCAATCTGGAAAAGCTGGCGCTGGTGACGACGCAGGAGGTCATGGACGCCGTCAAGCAAGTGACCTATCGTTAAGGCGCCGAAATGTCAGATGAATTCACCTACAACAGCGACCAGAACGCCTATGTGTTCCAGGGATCTCTGGGCGATCAGCAGTTTCGCGTCGTCGTACCGGGCGAGATGGTCGACGATGAGCTGGCCGATGACGCCAGCGAAAAAGATCGCCTGAACTGGCTGCGCAACAATCTGCCCCAGATCCTGCACGCCTATACAGCCCGCGCGGGCGGTGGCCGCGTCAAAGAACCCTGGGACCGTGTTCTGGTAGAGGAGTTGGACTAATGCCGACTGAGATCCTGATGCCCGCTCTCTCCCCGACTATGGAAGAAGGCACCTTAGCGAAATGGCTGGTCAAGGAGGGCGACAGTGTTTCCTCCGGCGATCTGCTTGCCGAGATCGAGACCGACAAGGCCACGATGGAATTCGAAGCCGTTGACGAAGGGATCGTCGGCAAGCTGCTGGTCGCGGCCGGCACGGAAGGCGTGGCCGTGAACACCCCCATCGCCGTTCTGCTGGAAGACGGCGAAAGCGCCGATGACATCGGCAGCCCCGCAAAGCCCGCCTCGGACGCCTCTTCGCACGTCGAACCGGCCGAGGCGTCGGCCCAGACCGAACCTGCCAAGGGCTACGGCCGTGGCGAAGCCCCGACTACAGCCGATTCATCCCCGACCGATGGCGAAGGAAACCGCATCTTCGCGTCGCCGCTCGCCCGGCGCATTGCGCGCGACAAGGGATTGGACCTGCGCCAGATCAAGGGTTCCGGCCCCAGGGGTCGTATCGTCAAGGCCGACCTCGCGGGCGCCACCGCATCCGCCGCCGAAGCACCGACGCCCGCCGCGGCCCCCGCCGCCCCCACCGCCGGGGCCGATGCCGTGACGGCGGCGCCTTCGATGTCCGCGGATGCCGTCAAGAAGATCTACGAGGGCCGCGCCTATGAGGAAGTCAAGCTCGACGGCATGCGCAAAACCATCGCCGCCAGGCTCACCGAAGCCAAACAGACCATCCCGCATTTCTATCTTCGGCGGGACATCGAACTTGACGCCCTGCTCAAGTTCCGGGGTCAGCTCAACAAACAGTTGGAGCCACGCGGCGTAAAGCTGTCGGTCAACGACTTCATCATCAAGGCCTGCGCGCTTGCACTGCAGCAGGTGCCGGACGGCAATGCCGTCTGGGCGGGCGATCGCGTGTTGAAGCTCAAGCCTTCCGACGTGGCAGTGGCCGTCGCGATCGAAGGCGGTCTTTTCACCCCCGTCCTGAAAGACGCCGACAGCAAATCGCTTTCCGCCCTGTCAGCGGAAATGAAGGATCTGGCCGCCAGAGCGAGAGAGCGCAAGCTTGCTCCGCACGAATATCAGGGCGGCAGCTTCGCGGTATCCAACCTCGGGATGTTCGGGATCGATAATTTCGATGCCGTGATCAATCCTCCTCATGGTGCGATTCTTGCGGTCGGCGCAGGGGTGCGCAAACCCGTTGTTGGCGCGGATGGCGAACTTGCGATCGCCACGGTGATGTCGGTGACGCTGTCCGTGGATCACCGGGTGATCGACGGCGCGCTGGGGGCAGAGATGCTCAAGGCGATTGCCGAAAACCTTGAGAACCCGATGATGATGCTCGCCTGAAAACCCTGCCAAAAAATTAAAAAAGCTCCCGCCAGGCGGGAGCTTTTTTCTTGCAGCCGTGATGCCACACAAATGTTACTCGCCGGTGGCGCGCAGCAGTTGGTCCATCGACAGGGACGGCTGGTCGCATCCGGCTTCGCCCACGATTTTCGCGGGCACACCGGCCACCGTCTTGCAGGGCGGCACGTCCGACAACACGACGGAGCCCGCGGCGACGCGCGAACAATGGCCGACCCGGATGTTGCCCAGCACCTTCGCGCCCGCGCCGATCAAAACGCCGTCGGCAATCTTCGGGTGCCGGTCGTCGTCGTCCTTTCCGGTCCCGCCCAGCGTGACCGAATGCAGCATCGACACATTGTCGCCGACCACGGCCGTCTCGCCGATGACGATGGAATGGGCGTGGTCGATCATAATCCCGCGCCCGATCTTGGCGGCCGGATGAATATCGACGCCAAAAGCCTCGGAAATGCGCATCTGAAAGAAATAGGCCAGATCCTTGCGCCCCTGTTGCCACAACCAATGCCCGACGCGATAGGATTCAATGGCCTGAAATCCCTTGAAATAAAGCACGGGCTGCAACAGCCTGTGGCACGCCGGATCGCGCTCGAATATCGCCGCCAGGTCGGCCCGCACCGCCTGGCCCAGCATGGGCTCGCTGTCGAAGGCCTCATCGCAGATCTCGCGCAGCAACTGCTCCGACATTTCGGCAGAGGCCAGTTTCATCGAGATCCGGTAGCCCATCGCACGCTCGAGCGTCGCGTGATGCAGCAGGCTCGAATGCACCAGCCCGGCGATCAACGGCTCGTTGCGCATGGCGTCCTGCGCTTCCTTGCGGATGCGGTTCCAGACCGGGTCTACATCGGTCAGATTCGGGCGAAGCTTAGCCATGAGGGGCGTCCTTTTTCAGTCGGGCCTTTGTATATCACATAGGCACAGGCTCACAAACGCAAAGAGCTCGCCGAGATTTCCCGCGCCCGCACGCCGTTTTTCGCCAGATCTCAGGCCTGCGCGGCGGCGGCTTGCGCCCGTCACGCCGCGCTTGCCGAGGGCATCCCCGCGAGGGTTTCGAACACCAGCGCCATGCACCCGGCGAAATCCCGATTGTTCAGGCGACACTCGGGCGGCAGCGACTGCGGCAACGACTGGGGCAGTGCCAGCCGTGCCGCATCGCCCAGGCTGCCGTTTCCCCAGACCGGATGCGCGCGCCCGATCCGCTTGCGATATTTATCCGCCCAATGCGCGCGCCGGATGATGGTGCACAGCAAGTCCCGGCGCGCGCCTTCGTCAATGCTCAGCAGCAACCGCCCGGCCGCCACCACATCATCATGCAGCAGTCGGCGCATCTACAGATCCGGCGGCCTGACCGTCTGCATGTGCACGGCCAGCCTGATCACACCGCCCGCGAAGTCGCCCCCCGCGGCCGTCAGCCGCAGCGGCGTGTCGGCATAATAGATCAGCGGCGATCCCGATGCCCCGATGATCCAGCTGTCCCGCGCCAGACCGATGCCGTCGGCATAGCGATCCGCGGCCCCGGCCACGCCCAGGCCCCAGCTTTGTACCGTGCCGGTGATCGTTTCGACGATCCTGCCCGACACAGCCTGCACCAGCGCATATTTAGGAATCGTGAAGGCGGTGACGGAAACCGCTCCCGCATTCAAAACATGGTCGAACTCCGCGATTTCGAACGCGGTCGAGGCGCCGTTGCCGGACAATGCCAGAACGCCCGCCTGCCAGTCCCTGCCGCCAAAGGTGGCGAAGAGACCTTCGTCGGCGATCCATCCGCGCCATCCGGTTTCGGGCGGCAAGAACACCCAGCCCCCGCCCAAGAACATCGCAAGCAGCCCCTCCTGCCCTTGCCAGGCATCGACCGCACCCGCAGCCACCGCGTAGACGGCGCCCTCGGCCGCCGTCGCGGGCGGGACCGACAGGCTGCGCGATGCCAAGATCAGCTGGCCCAGCGCATCCAGCCGCAGCAAGGCTTCGTTCACCGTGACATGTTTCTGCGCCTGCGCGGCCTGCACCAGCGGCAGCTTCAGTCTGCTCGTTTCATCCATTGATCGTCACCTTTGCAAATGGGCCCGCTCCGAACCGCTCGGATATCTGGGCCACCGCGATTTCCACCCTGCCGCCCGCCGCCAGATCGGCCGCACGCTGCGCTGCGCCATAGCGCCAGGACGGATCCTCCGTCGTGACCTCTCTCGTGATCGCGCCACCGACCAGAACCCGCAGCAGATACGCCTCCCTCACCTCGCCCAGCGGCACCTCGACCGCGGCCCACCTATCGCCGTCCGTTCGCGTGCGTCGCACCCAGGTGACGACCCGGCTGCCATCGCTTTCGGGACGCACCCGCAGATGACAGGGGCGATAGGGACGCAGCCCCACCCCTGCGAATGCCATCTGCCGATGTTCATAGACCGGGTCGTCGTAACTCCGGCTCACGGGGCCGCTGCGGTAATGGCGCGCCAGATCACGCTGCGCGCTTGCCAGGTCAAGCTGTGTTACCGCATCGTTCAACAGCACGACACGGCTGCCGACCGGCCAGGCGTCGGGCATGATTCCATCCGTTCCGAGCTGTCCCCGCAACAGGCCCGAAACCTCATAGACCCCCGGTTCCACCGGATCGGCGGTCGTGAACTGAAAGACCTCCCAGTCCTCGTCCGCACCGCTGCCGATGGCCATGGCATTTGCCCCGTTCAGAACGACGCCCGGCGCGGCGGAACTCAGCTGGCCGGCGTAGATCCTAAGCCGAAGCCGCACGCCCCGCGACCAGACGCCTGCACGCGCGCGCTCCAGCGGCGCCAGCGTCTCGCCCATGACCGCACGCCGCTCCAGCGTCGTGTTGAGCCGATATCCCGCATCCTGGTCCGAGGCGAATACCGCGACGCCGCCCGGCCAGGGCCCCCCTGTCGCCGCCGCATAGGGCGCATGGGGCACCGCATCTTCGCGCAACAACGGCAGATCCATGAAAGCCACGACCGACGGTAGGGGCGGAGCGTACTTCCGCACCCGCGCCGCCACGTCATCGAACGGTGGGGGGGCGTAGACGCCGGGCTCCGTACGCACGGCCTCGATGTCGCGCGCTCCGGCATCGGTCACGCGATCGATGCGGTAGCGTCCGGCCGCGGCCGTGCCGGGGGCGCTGCCGTCCGTCCTCGGCTCCTCCCCGCCCGCGCGGCCATCCTGCTCCGAAGGCACCGCGATCTCGATCACATCGCCCACCCCCACGTCGGCACGCGACGGCGGCAGCGCCAGCTGCACCCTGTCGCGCGCGATCCGCGCCTCCGCCAGCCAGCGGCGCGCGATGGCGGAGGCCTCCGCCTCGCTCAGCGCCAACGGCAGGTCCGAGTATGCCTGCGCCAGCGACGGATCGTCCGACAGCGCGGCCTCCGCCACGCGCACGGCGTAATCGCCCTCGGCCTCCACATATCCCACGCGCACCCGCCCCGCGGCTTGCGGATTGGGCAGACGGGTCGCCACCACCGGGCCGTGCGCATCCTGCGCCGCGACCAGACGGCCCGGCTCCAGCCGGTGGTCAGGCTCTCCGTCGCGGTTGGCAAAGACGATCGTGCCCGCGACCTCGCTCGCGTCGAACCCATATGCCAGCATGAGCGGCTGCAACGTCGCGCGCGCGGTCTCGATCTGCTGCACGACCATCCCCCGCAACGACGCGTGCAGCTTGTCGGTCCGCAATGCATGCACGCCGCCCGACTCGCAGATCTCGGCCACCACGTCGCGCATGTCCAACGTGGCCGTCCGCCCGTTGATCCAGTGCCCCCGCGCATAATTGCCACCGTCCGCCCACAAGGAGCGGTCGGCAGGAAACTGCGGATAGGGGCGCGCATCCCACGCCCAGACATGCGCGCGCGCCATGTCGATCATCGCGCCGTCGTAAATCTCGGAATAGGGATTGCGCGCCGGATCGCCCCAATAATCGTAAAGCGCTTCCAGATATCTTTTCTGGATCAGATCGTCGCGCCCGCCGCCGGAAAAATACGGCATTTCGGATTCCGACGACTTCGGGTCCAGGAACACGTTGGGCTGATTGGTCCCCTTGTCGATCGCCGGGCACCCGATCTCGGTGAACCATATCGGCTTGGAACGCGGCTTCCAGGGGCTGGCGACGGCGCTGCGTATGCCCGCGACGCGTTCGTGATGCGGCAGGGACCACCAGCTGCGCACATCCTTGTAGCGATAGATCCAATGCTCGCCATGCTGGCTGTCGACGATCGGCGTGCGCCGCTGCAAGGCGCGCGCGGCCTCGGTGCGATAGTACCAGTCATAGCCCTCGCCCCCTTCGATATTGGCCTTCAGGTACTCCGGCGCATAGATCGAGCCGTATGCCGCGTCGGCATGATCGTCGCCCTCGCGCCAGTCCGACAGCGGCATGTAATTGTCGATGCCGATGAAATCTATGTTCGCATCCGCCCAGAGCGGATCGAGGTTGAAGTAGACGTCGCCCGACCCGTCTTCGGGGCGGTAACCCGAATATTCCGACCAATCCGCCGCATAGCCGATCCGCGTCGTCTCGCCCAGGATGCCCCGCACCTCCGCCGCCAGGGCGATCAGTTCGCTGACCGCCGGAAAGCCGTCACCGGCACCCCGGATGCACGTCAGTCCGCGCAGCTCCGATCCGATGCAAAACGCGTCCACCCCGCCCGCCATCCGGCAAAGATGGGCATAGTGCAGCACGAACCGCCGATATCCCCAGCCGGAGGCGCCGACATGAACCACCGTCCCCTCCGATATCGCGAAATCCGGCGCCGCCGCATCGCCGAAGAACCGACGGATCTGCGCATCCGCGGCGGCACCGCGGTCCGGCGAGCCCTCCTGACCCGGCGCCCGGTCGAGCGTGATCCGCCCGCGCCAGGGAAACGCCGCCTGCTCCGCGCCGCCATAGGGATCGGGCAGGCCATTGCCGCGCGGAACCTCCATCAGCAAAAAGGGATAGAACATGACCTTCATGCCCTTGTCGCGCATCGCGCGGATCGCCTCCACCACCGATTGATCGCTCGGCGTGCTGCCGTAGACCGGCCTGCCGTCGACCCGCGCCAGCAACGGCGCATCGGCGCGCGTCAGCCCGCTGACGCGCCAGGGCATCTGCTGCCCGTCCACGGCGTTCTGCTCCAGCTTGGGCATCACGGTACAGTCTCCGACCCGCAGGTCGTTTCCGAACCAGCTGACCACCAGCGACACCGCCCCGCAGTTCGGCAGTTCCTCTCCCAGGGCCCTGAGCGCCACATCGAAATCGGTGCCCCCGGCGGCGGAATTGACGTTGAAGACCTTCTGCCCCACGGGCCCGGCATCGCCATACACCGGCGTCGTCGCCAATGCATAGTCACCCGTCCCCGGCATCAGCGCGACCGCCCGCGTGCCATGCGTCATGCTGGTTTCCGGCCGCCACGCCGCCGGGGTCGCAATCCGCAGCACCTCGAACGAGAACTGGGGCACACGATTGCCGAACGGGCCGAGGTCCAGATCCTCGATGACCATATACGCCAATCCGCGATAGGCCGGCGCGCGCCCCGCGCCCTCCACGGCTTCGATCTTGGGATCGGGCAACTGGGCGTCGGTCCCATGGTATAGCCGCAGGTTGAGCCGCTCGGGTTCCACCTCCTCGCCGTCGGCCCAGATGCGCGCCACTCGCAGGATCTCGCCCCGGCACAGGCCTATCGCCAGGCTGACCGAATAGCCGTAGCGCGTGACGCGCGGCGCGCGCGGGGCGCCCTTGCCTCCGCCCGACGTCCCTCGCGTCGTCTCGCTGGTCTCCAGAAAGTCGCTGGCCCAGATCACCTGTCCGCCCACGCGCATCCTGCCGAAGACCTCGGGGATCACCGCCCCCTCGCTGGCGCCGGTAAGCCGCAGCCGGTCGATCCGCCCGACCTCCACCGCCTCGGCCCCCGCACCCAGCAGGCGTTGATCTATGACACGGCCCAGCGTTGCTCCCGCCGCGCGTCCGATCATCATCGACGACACGCCCAGCACGGACCCGCCCATACCCGCGCCCAGCGCGGCACCCGCCGCCGACAGAACTAGCGTTGCCATCAAACCATCCTTTCGGGAAAACCATAACGACCGGCGATGCGGCGCAGCCAGGGCACGGAAAGCGGGCTTTCCACCACGCCGTGCCCGTCATAGGCGTGGATGAAACTGGGCCGCGATCCGGCGGCCCCGACGATCCCCAGATGTTTCGCCACGCCGGCACGCCGCATCCGGAACAGGATCACATCGCCCGCAACCAGTTCTTGGCCGCGCCGCGCCAGCAGATGGCGCTCGGCCGCCGCGCGCAGCGTCTCCTCGCCGGTGCTTTCCGACCAGTCGGGGGTATAGGCGGGAATCTGGCCGTGGGTGCGGCCGACGACGCGCCGCCACACGCCCAGGATCAGCCCCAGGCAATCCGTTCCCGCCCCGCGTGCCGAAGCCTGATGCACATAGGGCGTCCCGATCCAGCGCCGCGCCTCCGCCACGACATCCGCGCGTCCCGGCCCGCTCATTGCGCGTCCCCGAACAGGCTGCCGCCAGTGTTCTCTCCGGCACGCGTCGGCACCCGCATCAGCCAGTCGTCGCCCGGAATATGCGGGAAACCGCGAAAGTTCGGAAAATTATCGAACTTCAGGCGGCAGGTCTCCGCGGCCTTGTCGCACCCGGCCTCCAGTAGAAGCAGATCCCCGGGCACGACCGGCACCGGCATCGCTTCCCAAAGCTCCACGACACGCGTTGTCCCCTCGAAAAAGTCGGATTTGATCAAGCCGTCCCGCCCGGCCGCCGCGCCGCTTTCGACCCGCAGCATCCCGCGCTCGAACCAGCCCGGCTCGTGCTGGCCGAGACCCGCGAACCGAAACCGCCGGCCGTCCTCGACCGCCTCAGCGCCCAGCACCTCGCGATAGCCCGGCGCATTCAGATCGACACCGCAGGCGCCATCGCCGAGCAATGCCGGGCAACGCGCCTGATAGACCCGCCCGCGCGGCTGGTTCAGCGCTTCGGCCAGGCCACGCAACTCGGCCTTGAAATCCGCGCCGCTACGCTCGATCTCGCCCAGCGAGCCGGCGAACAGGCACCTGCGGGCGGTGACATCCCGCCAGTTCACCACCCATACGCTCACCCGCGCATCGTCATACCGCCCGGCCCGAATGTCGGCCTCGGTCAAGCCACCGCCGCGCAGCGCGCCCAGCACCTCGGTGTTGCCGACCGCCAGGCCCGAGCTCTGCGCCAGCGCCGATGCCCCCAGACCCGAGGCCGCGCGGAAAACCAGCCCGTCAAAGGCCAGATCCATGTCGTGATCGGTAAATCCCATGCGGATGCCGTCACGCCGCTCCAGCGCCCAGCAGCGCGCCACGGTCGTGGCGCCAGTCGCCAGATGCGCCGCCAACGCGGCCTCCGCGCCGCTCATTGGCGCAGCTCCACCACGGGCACGTTCATCACATCGCCCGCCTGAAAGCTCGCGACGGAAACCTCCAGCCTGTCGGTATCGAACCGCACCGGCACGTCGAACTCGAACCCGGCGGTCACCTCCGCCCCCACATAGGGCGCATTGGCCAGGGTAATGATCCCCGTCGTCTCATCCAGCTCGAAATCCTCGCCGACCACCAGCTCCGTGCTCTCGACCCCCACCCGCACGCTCTGCCGCACCGGCTTGGCGATGGCGCGCATATAGTTCTGCGCGCCCGACGCATAGCTCTTGGTCAGCTGAAACGCGCGCCGCACCCCTGTGCCGCGCCCGATAAGCTGATCGTCGAAGGCGGGCACCGCCGACGGCAGGCAGGACCGGAAATCGGCCCAGTCCTTCCAGCGAAAACCGAAAAGCTGCCCGTGCCGCGCCTCGAAAAACGCCACCAGCCGTTCGACATCGTCCAGCGATCGCAGGCTCAGCCCGGCGTCATACCGCCTGCGGCCATGCGCCCAGGGGCTGTTGCGTTCCTCATGGCCGTTGCTCAGCGTCACGATTTCCGTCCGCCGCTCCGGCCCCCCGACGGAACCAAAGCTCAGGCTGGCGGGAAACCGCACCTCGTGAAACGTCATGTCCGCTCCTTTGTCCAGTCGATGGGTGTGGCGACCTTCGCCATCACCTGTTGCGCTGCCCGCGGTCCAGCGCGCGCCCCATCTCGGCGGCGATCTGGCTGCGTGAGCGGCGAAAGCCCTGCGCATCGGGCGTGCTGACATTCATCACCACGGTGACGGCGCGCCCGCCGCCCGAGGCCTGCACGCCCAGCCGTCCGTCGGCGCCCCGCGTCAGCGGCATGATCGCCTCGGGCCCGGCCTCGCCCATCAGGCCGGTGCCCCCGCGCATCGGAAATTGCGTCGCCTGCGAGATCACGCCGCCGCGCGCGAAGGGCATCACGCGCCCCTGCGCAAATCCCGCCCCGTCGGCAAAGGGCAAGGCCGCCGACGACAGCGCATTGACGCCGCCCGCCACCAACCCGCCCACCGCACTCTGCAAGGGCCGCATGGCCGCATTGTAAAGCGTGTCCGACAGCGACCGCCCCACCAGCCGCCGCGCATCCGACGCCTTGGCCCCGTCGAAGACCAACCCGTCGAATGCGCGGCGCAGCCCGCCGCCGATCCCGCGCGACAGGCTGCCCACCTCGGCCTGTGTCCAGGTCATCGTCTCGCGCATCCGCCCCAGCTCGCCCTCGAAAGCCGCCGTCAACGCCGCCGCGCCGCCCAGGCTCTGCTCCAGCGCAGCAATCTGGTCGTCCAGCGCCTCCAGCCCTTCGCTCTCATCCATCTCCGGCTTCCTTTCCTTCGTCGGGATACAATGCCGACAACTCCGCCAGCCGCGCGCGGCCCAGCGGCGCGGTGCTCGCATCCAGCCCAAGCATCACCAGCAACTCCGCCGGGCTCAGCGACCAGAATGCCGCGGGCGTCAGGCGCAGCCCGCCCAGCCCCGCACGCATCAGCGCGGGCCAGTCCAACCCGGTCACGGCCGCTCCGGCGGCGGCGGGGCAAAGGCCAGCGACAGCAGGCGCGCGGCCACGCGCGCGGCCTCCACCGGACCGCCCTTGATGTCGGCCTCCAGCAGATCGGCCATCTCGCCGCGCCATCCCCCGCCCCGCAGCCCCGCGGCGACCAGCTCCAGCACGTCGCGCGCGGCAAAGCGGCCCTGCTCGAACCGCTCCACCAGCGCGGGCAGCGTCTCCGCCCCCAGCCGCGCCTCCAGCCCCGCCAGCGCGCCCAGCGTCAGCTTGAGCACATGCGCCCGGCCATCCAGCGTCAGACCGACCTCACCCGCCCAGGGGTTCGCGCTCATGGGCCCACCGGCGCGAAGGGGGCAAAGGTGATCTCCCCCGCCGATGCCATGCTCAGCTCATAGGTGGCTTCTCCGTCGTGGCTGCCCGCGTATTCGATAGCGGTGATCTGGAACGGCCCCTCGATCCTGCCGAAATCGGGCACGATCACCTGAAACAACGGCACGTCCCCGTCGAAGAAGATCTGCCGCGCCCGCTCATCCGTGGCCGCATCCTTGAACACGCCGGACCCCGACAGCGCCGCCGTCTTCACCCCCGCGCCCCCCAGCAACTCCCGCCAGCCGCCCTGGCTGTCCAGCGAAGTCACATCCACCGTTTCCGCGTTGAACGCGATCCGCGTGGCCCGCAGCCCCGCGATGGTTTCGAACTGTCCCGCGCCCGTCAGATCGAGCTTGATCAACAGGTCCTTGCCGTTCTGCGCCGCCATGTGCTCATCTCCTCAAATACTCAGTCATCACTCAGTCGTGCCCGAAACCGCAGCTCGATCCTGCGCTGCAACGGGCGGCCCAGCCGCCGCGCCGAGGCTTTCAGGAACCGCAGCGAAACCACGCGCCCCCGCCCCAGCGCGGGCGGCTCGCCCGCCAGCAGATCCGCAATGCGCCCGGCAACCTGTTTCGCCGCGTGAAACCCGCCCTGCGGGCTGACGACCTCGACGGTGAAATCATGCAGCGCGCCGCTGCCCGTCAGATCCGAGCGGTCGCGCACCGTCTCACGGCCAAGCAGCACATACGGCCCCGGCACCGCCCCCTCGGGGGCCATGTCGAACACCGCGCCGCCGACCAGCGCGTCAAGCTCCGCATCGCCTGCGATCACGGCAAAGACCGCCGCCTGCAACGCCGCCGCCTGCCCATAGCTCATGGCGTGACCTCCTCATGCACATGGCAGATCAGAAACCGCGCCGCCGCGTCCCATTCCGCCACCGCCTCGATCGGCAGGATGCGCGCGCCCCAGCGCAGCCGCTGCCCCGCGCGCGGGCGCGACGCGCTGCCCGGTGGCGCGGCCCGCAGGATCACGCCAAAGCGCTGCCGCGACAGCCGCAATCCGCCCCGCGCCCCCTCGCGCCCGCCGCCCACGGCCCGCATGTCCCCCCAGACCACGCCCAGCGCTTCCCACGCCAGCGTATGCCCGCCCGCGCCATCGCCCTGACGCACCGGCGCTTCCAGCACCAAGCGGCGGCTCAGCTCGACCGGCCTCATACGCCGCCCAGCCCGATGCGCAGCGGCAGATGCGCCGCCAGCAGCGCTTCGACCCCCGCCGCGATCCCCGATCCCGTCGCACCGCGCGCCCCGGTGCGGCTGCCGTCACGATCCTCGTAAAAGCCCGCCGCCATCATCAGCACGGCCTGGCCCAGATCGGAGGGCAGATCCGCCCAACCGGCACCGATGCCCGCCGCGACCACCAGCCGCACCGCACCGCCGCGCGGAACGGCCGGCAGGCTCCTGCCCGTGGCCACCACCTCGGGCCTGCGCCCGTCGGGAACCAGCCGATAGCGCGCCGGGTCCACCGGCTGCGACACACCGGCCGCGTCGATCAGCGCGATGCTCTCGATCGCGCGCACCGGCGCCAGCGGCAGGGGGTGACGGCCGCCGCCTGCCCAGCCCTGCACCTCCAGCGCGAAACGCCGCTCCAGCAACGCCTTGCCGATACGCGCCTCCACCGCCGCCAGAGCCGCGCGCAGATGCGCCTCCAGCACCGCATCCTGAAGCTGATCGTCCGCGAACCCGCGGCCCAGCCGCAGATGCTCGCGAAACGCCGAAAGCGGCAGCACGCTCCCCGCCACCGGGTCCAATTCCGTCAAAACCATTCACCACGCCCCGCGTCCGATTGCGCCCATGGGGCCGCGCCTTCGCAGCGCGACCCCGCATTGCCTGAGGCCTGGATCAGCTCACGCCGAACTTCAGCAGCTTGATGGCCGCGAAATCGCTGACATCGCCGCCAACCCGCTTGGTCGCGTAGAACAGCACATGCGGCTTGGCCGAAAACGGATCGCGTAGAATGCGCAGATCGGGCCGGTCGGCGACGGTATAGCCTGCCCGGAAATCGCCGAAGGCGATGGCGTTGCTGCCGCTGGCGATGTCGGGCATGTCCTCGGCGATCAGCACCGGATAGCCCATCAGCCGCGCGGGCTCTCCCGCCGCCAGCCCGTCGGACCACAGGAACCGCCCGTCGGCATCCTTCATCTTGCGCACCGCGCCCGCGGTCTTCGAATTCATCACGAAGCTCGCGTTCGCGCGGTAACGCGCGCCCAGCGCATAGACCAGATCGACCACCGCGTCGGAGGCGTTGTTGACCGCGAAATCGCCGTCGTTGCCGGTGGCCACATATCCCAGCTTGCCCCAGCTCCAGGCGTCCTTCTGGATCACCGGATGCGCCAGAAATCCCTTGGGCTTGTCGACACCGTCGCCATTGACAAAGGCCGAGGCCTCGGCGCGCGCGAACTTGTCGGCGATCCGCCCCGCAAGCCAGCCCTCGACGTCGAAGGCGCTGTCGTCCAGCAACCGCTGGCTCGCCTTCGGCAGCGCCGACAGCTCGTGCAACGCGATCGAGATGCGTTCGATCTGCGGCGTGTCGCTCTCGGTCACGCCCCCCGCCTCGGTCGCCCAGCCCGAGCCCACGTCGGTGTGATCGACCAGCACATCGTAGGAGGTCGCCTCCACGTTCACCACATTGGCGATCGACCGGATCGACGCGGCGGAACGCAGAACCCCCTGGATCGTCGCGGCGGTCTGCGGATCGACCAGATAGCCGCCCTCCGCCGAAACCGCGGTGCCCAGCGCCTTTTCTTCCAGCACCAGCCCGCGCAGCGCATCGTCATCGCCCGAACGCAGATAGGCGTCGAACGCCTTCTGGTGCGGTGCGGCATCGGCCGCGGCGGACAGCACGGGGCGCTGGTGGGTCGTCATCTTGCGATCAAGCATGGTCAGTCGCTCTTCCTGTTGTTGAAACCTGGCATCCATCTTCTCCTTGAAGCCGCTGACATGGCGCAGAAATCCCGCCATGGCCGCCTTCACCTCGCGGGCGCTGCCAACGGGCGCGCCTTCGATCTCGCCCGCCTCGGCAGGCGCACACAGGCCATCCCTGGCCCGCACCGTCATGTGGGGTGTCATCCGCATCATCCTCATGTGTTGAAAATCGCTGTCGTGCCCCGGCTCAGCGCCCGGACAGCACTTGCCCCGCCGCGCCGAACATCCGCGCGACCTCGCGCAGCAGCCCTTCGTCGGCAGCACGCCCCGGCGCGGCCTCCGCCTTGCCGCGCACCCGCGCGATCGTCTGCATCGGAAATGTCACCAGCGACACCTCCCACAGATCCAGCTGTGACAGCACGCGCCGCCCCTCGGCATCCTTCTGCGCGCGCACCGTGCGATATCCGATGGAAAGCCCGTCGATCGCGCCTGCGCCGATCAGCGCAGCGGCCTCCCGGCCGCGGGCGACATCTTCCAGAATGCGCCCGCTGACCCACAGACCCTTCGCATCCTCGCGCACCTCGTCCCAGACGCCGACGGGCTGCGCCGGATCGTGCTGCCACAGCATCTTGACCCGCCGCCCCGCGCGCCCCAGCGCCGCCAGCGACGCCGCATAGGCGCCCGGCTGCACGACATCGCCGCCCTGGTCGACCTCCCCGAACACCGAGGCATAGCCGGAAATACGCATGTCCTCCGACAGGCTCAGCGTCTCTTCCGGCTGGCAGAACTTGCGCTCGATCATCATGTGACCGCCCGTGTCATCCATCGCTCTCTCCTATCCCGCATGGGCGACAAGCCCTTGCACCGCTTCCGATAAAATCGCGCCAACCACACCGAAAACGGCCAGCCACAGCCGCTTGTCCAGCCGTGTCAGCGCCGTCTCGATCAGGCCGAGCCGGTATTCCAGCGCCGACCAGCGCTCCTCCAGAACCCGCTCGAACAGATCGACGCGATGCGCCTGCGCCCGCTCGAACGGCTCATAGAGAAACCGCGACCCGCCCCCGCGCCTGGCGGGATCGTCCATCAAACCTCCACCAGCGGCGGCAGCCCCAGCATCCGCCGCTTTTCCGCGTCGCTCAGGAACGCGGCCTCGCCGACGCGCCGCCATTGCTGGTCCCGCTCGCCCGACAAAGCCGTCACGCGGTCGAGATCGATCGCGATCTCCACCGGCTCTCCCAGATGTTCCGACAGCCAGTTCGACAACGCCCCCGCCACACGCTGCGCCAGAGGCAGCACCGTCAGCCGATAGAAGGCACGGTTGGCCTCCTGGTAGTTGGCGTAGGTCGCGTCGCCGGGAATGCCCAACAGCATCGGCGGCACCCCGAAGGCCACCGCGATCTCCCGCGCCGCCGCCTCCTTGGTCTTCTGGAACTCCATGTCGGAGGGCGAAAACCCCATCGGTTTCCAGTCCAGACCGCCCTCCAGCAGCATCGGCCGCCCCGCGTTGCGCGCGCCCTGATGATGGCTCTCCATTTCGGCGACCAGCCGGTCATACTGATCCCCGCTCATCGACGCCTGCCCGTCCGCGCCCTTGTAGACGATCGCCCCGGACGGGCGCGCCGCGTTGTCCAAAAGCGCCTTCGACCAGCGCGAGGCGGCGTTGTGCACATCCATCGCCGCGGCCGCCGCCTGCATCGGGGACAGCCCGTAATGGTCGTCCTGCGGGTGAAAGCTCTTGATATGGCAAACGGGCGACACCGGCCCGCTCGCGTCCAAGCGGTGTTTGTGCCCGCCCACCGCATACTCGTAGGCGACCGGCCAACCGTCGCTGCCGGGCACCAGGCGCATCCGGTCCGAGCGCAACACATGCAGCTCGCCGGGCAACCCCTCACCCGCGCCCACCGCCTCGACATAGCCGTCCCCCGACAGCAGGATCTGTCCGAAAAGCGCCTCCAGAAATTCCGCCCGCCCCTGACCCGGATTGGGCTTCTTCAACAGGCTGGCCACCGGGTGCACCTCGTACCGCTGCACCCGGTCCTGCACGATCAGCGCCATCGCGCCCGCGGCCTCGGCGATCAGCTTGACGGCTCGGAACCCGATCGGATTGCCGGTGAACCCCGCGCGGATCAGCGATGCCGTATCGCGCGGCGACCACGCCACCCGCCCCGATCCGTGATAGGCAATCACAGGCCCGGTCGCAGACGTCTTCTGCTCCGGCGCGGCCGAGGCGCGCCGGATAAAATCGAACATCATGTCAGTAGCTCCCGCTTGTCAGGGACCGCGGCCCCACCGGGGCGTGGGGTCCGTCCTTGCGCAATCGCGCAGCCCTAGAGGCTGTGCATTCATGTGCAGCCCTAAAGGCTGCGCATTCGTGGCGCCGTCCAATTCGTGCCGGGCAGGATCATCAGATCATGCAGCGCCCAGACCAGCGCATCCACGCGGTCCGGGCTGCCCTGCCCCTCATAGCCTGCCGTCGTCATGCGGCTCATCTGGTCTTCCAGCCGGATCAGGCCACGCAGATGCGCCACCCGCCCCTGTTCATAAAGCGCGGCCACAGGCTCGGCGCGCGCGACCTTGGATTTCGCCGCCCGCACCGCGCGGTAAGGGATCATCGCATCGCGCTGGCGGATGACCTGCTCCACCAGATCGCCGCCCTGATTGACCTCCGCGACCAGCCGGTCGGCGCCGTGGCGGTGAAATGCCTCCACCGCCGCCTCCGCCCAGGCGGTGGGCGTGCCGCGCATGCTCGCATCCTCCAGCACGACCGCGCGCCAGTCCTGCGGCGGGCCGTTGGTGACCGCACCCGCCACCACGATGCCGCATTCATCCGATCCCGTCCGCGCGGTCACCGGCGGGTCGACCCCCACCACGATGCGCGACAGCCTGGGCGGCATCTCCAGCCGCTCCTTTTCCAGCGCGTCCATCGACCAGAGCGCGCCGTCCAGATCATCCAGCAGCAGGCCCTCCAGCTCCTGCTGCCCGATCCGGGTCCCGCCATAGCGCCGCTCGACCTCGGCCAGGAAACTCTCCGCCAGATGCGCACGGTTGGCGCGCGTCGGCGCGCCCGTCATCACCGTGCCGGGCTGCTCCAGCAGCTCTCTCAACAGCCGCTTCGAGCGCGGCGTCGTCGTCACAACCGCCCGTGGCCGCGCTCCCAGCCGAAGCCCGAAGCGCAGCTGCATCCAGGCCTCCTCGGCCTTCTTCCACTTGGCCAGCTCATCGGCCCAGGCCGCGTCGAACTGCGGCCCGCGCAACGCCTCGGGGTCCAGCGCGGAAAAGATCTGCGCCACCGCGCCGTTGGGCCAGACCAGCCGCCGCCGCGTCGCCTGCCAGACCGGCCTGCGATCGGGCGGCGCACATGCCAGCAACCCGCTGTCGCCAAAGACCATCACGTCCCGCGCCTGGTCCAGCGTCTCGCCCACCAGCGCCACGCGCCGCGCGTCGCCCGCCGCCAGCGGCGTCGGGCCCTCGACCTGCGCGCGCACCCATTCCGCCCCTGCCCGCGTCTTGCCCGCGCCGCGCCCGCCCAGCACGACCCATGTGGACCAGTCCTGCCCCTCGGGCGGCAGTTGATGGGGCAAGGCCCAGAACTCGAACAGCCATGGCAGCGCGATCAGCGCCTGCTCACTCAGATCCCCCAGAAAGCGGTCCGTCATCTGCGGCGCCCCGCAGGCCAGCCAGCCTGCGCCCGATCTCATCGCGGGCGCAGGCGGCATCGAATGCCGCGCCGTCGCCCCCGGCACCGTCCCCCTCACCACCCCCGGCGCGCTTGCGTGCTGCTTCAAGCCGCTCGTCCTCCTCCAGCGATTTCAAATAGGTCTTGCCCACAAGCACCAGCCGCGCCTCCACGGCGGTCAGATCCTTGTCGGTCCCCGCTCGGGGGTTTTCCTGCAATTCCTTCAGGCGTTGCATCAGAAAATCACGATAGTAGGCGTGCAGCCGGTGCAATTCCTGCAAGCAGGAATCGCGCCAGTCCTCACCGGGCGGCGCGTCCGTCTTCATGTGGCAAATGTCCATGATCAGGGTGGCAAGCGGGCAAAACAAAAGCGGCCCCAGGTTTCCCTGCGCCGCTGACCCACTTTTTCCATCTTGCCCTTTTCATACAGAAGAGCGTTCGCAAAGTCAAGCGAAATCGTACCGCCGCGCACGAGCGCCCCCCGCCGGGTCCTGCCATGACGCGCTCACGCCCGTCGCCGCGCTGCGTTCACGCGGCCCCGCGGGCGCTCGCAGGCGCGACCTATTGGTTCGCCTGCGCCTCGGACTCGATCTTGCGCCACTTGCGCACGTTGGCGTTATGCTCGGCCAGCGTCTTGGAAAAGACATGGCCCCCGGTGCCATCGGCCACGAAAAACAGCAGGTCCGACTCGTCGGGGTTCAGCGCGGCATCGATGGCCGCCTTGCCGGGATTGGCGATGGGCGTCTTGGGCAGCCCGGTGATCACATAGGTGTTCCAGGCGTTTTCCGCCCGCAACTCACTGCGCCGCAAGCCGCGCCCCAGCACGCCCTTTCCCTTGGTCACGCCATAGATGACGGTCGGGTCGGTCTGCAACTTCATCCCCTGCCGCAGCCGGTTGACGAAGACCGAGGCGACCTGCTTGCGTTCGTCCGGCACGCCGGTTTCCTTTTCCACGATGGAGGCCAGGATCAGCGCCTCCTCCGGGGTCTCGACCGGAACGGACTCGTCGCGGCTCTCCCAGGCCTTGGCCAATATGCGCTTTTGCGACTCTTCCATCCGCGCGATCAACCGCTCTCGCGCGGCGCCGCGCTGCACTTCGTAGGAATCGGGCGCAAGCACACCTTCGGCGGGCACCTCGGCCACCTCGCCGGTCATGAAGTCGGCGCCCTTCAGCGCCTCCACGATCTGCCAACTGGTCAGGCCCTCGGGCACGGTCACCCGGTACGCCACCGGCGTCTTTTTCTCGATCAGCCCCGCGTAAAGCTCGGGCAGCGGCTCGCCGCCGCTGAACCGCTCCACCACCACGTTCTCACCGCTCGCGGGGCTGCGCTCGGTCAGACGCAGCTCGCCGGTGCCGTCGTTGCGGATCACATAGTTCGCCACATAGCGAAAGCTGCTCTGCCCGCCTTCGGTCAGGATCGTCAGAATCTGATCCATCGACGCCCCGGCCGGGATCTCGTAATTTCCGAATTTCAGCGCATTGGCCCGCTTGGTGTAATCCGCCCCCGCCCGGAACACGAAAGGATGCTCGATCGCACCGGCTTCCGTCAGGTCCAGCGACACCGATTTCAGACTGGCCCCCCGCTTGACCTCGAAGAATATCGCCTCTTTCAACGGACCTTCGTCCTGAAAGACGCGCGTTGCCCAGGCGATCGCCCCCGCCATCACGAACAGCAGGACGATCAGAAAGGAAAACGCGTTGGAGGCCACATGGCGCCACATGATTCAGACCTTCCCGAAAATCAGCGTGGCATTGGTGCCGCCGAAGCCGAACGAATTCGAAAGCGCATGGCTGATCGGGCGTTCCCGCTTCGCGTTCGGCGCAAGATCCAGCGGCGTCTCCACCGCCAGATCATCCAGGTTGATGGTCGGCGGCGCAACCTGATCGCGCATCGCCAGCAGGCAGAAAATCGCCTCGACCGATCCTGCGGCGCCCAGCAGATGCCCGATCGCAGACTTGGTCGAGCTCATGGTCGTGTCCTTCGCCGCGTCGCCCAGAACACGCTCCACGGCCGACAGCTCGATCGTGTCGGCCATCGTCGAGGTGCCATGCGCGTTCACATAGTCGATCTGCGACGCCTCCAGCCCCGCGTTTTTGAGCGCGGCGCGCATCGCCCGCTCTCCCCCCTCGCCGGATTCGCTGGGCGCGGTGATGTGATAGGCGTCGCCCGACATGCCGTAGCCCAGCACCTCGCCATAAATCCTCGCCCCGCGCGCCATCGCGTGCTCATACTCTTCCAGCACGACGACCCCCGCGCCCTCGCCCATGACGAAACCGTCGCGATCCTTGTCATAGGGGCGGCTGGCGGTTTCCGGCGCATCCGGGCGTTTGGTCGACAGCGCCTTACACGCATTGAACCCCGCGATGCCGATCTCGCAGATCGGGCTTTCGGCGCCGCCTGCCACCATCACATCCGCGTCGCCCAGCATGATCAGCCGCGCGGCGTCGCCGATGGCGTGCGCGCCGGTCGAACAGGCCGTCACCACCGCGTGGTTCGGCCCCTTGAACCCATAGCGGATGCTCACCTGACCCGAGACCAGGTTGATCAGCGCACCGGGAATGAAAAAGGGCGACACGCGGCGCGGGCCGCGCTCTTTCAGCGCGATGGCCGTGTCCGCGATCGAACTCAGCCCGCCAATGCCGGAGCCGATCATCACGCCGGTGCGAAATCGGTCCTCCTCGCTGGCCGGGCGCCAGCCGGAATCCTCGACCGCCTGTGCCGCGGCGGCCATGCCATAAAGGATGAAGTCATCGACCTTGCGCTGTTCCTTGGGCTCCATCCAGTCGTCGGCATTGAAGGTGCCGTTGCTGCCGTCGCCCAGCGGAATTTCACAAGCATAGGTAGTGGCCAGGTGGGAGGCATCGAACCGGGTGATGGTCGCACCACCGGAGTCGCCATTCAGCAGCCGCGTCCAGGTTTGCTCCACTCCGCAGGCCAGGGGCGAAACCATTCCCAGACCCGTTACTACCACTCGCCGCATCGGTTTACCTCGTTGTTCCAGCGGACACCTGATACACGCCACACCCCCCGAGGGGCAAGTCCAACCGACGCCACGCAGGCGCACGCACCCCAAGAAAGGGGCGCAAGACCGCCGCGCCCACCCGTTTGCGCAAAAAAGACCGGCGGTCTGCCCTGCAAACCGCCGGTCGCATTCGGATCGCGCCCGATCGTCGGCCCCTTCGCCGCGTCTCAGCCAGGCGCGGCGGATCGGCCCTGACTCACAGGGTCGATCCCCTGCCGTTCAAGCCAAACCCGGAGTTGTAAAGCCGATCGAACTCGGAAACGGCCTGCGTGTCGGTCGGCGCGCCCAGATTGCCCTGGCCCATATCGCCCTGCGGCGTTCCAACGTTCTTTTCATAAAGGATCACGGTCGTGTCCTCGGGGACCTTCTCGTACAATTCCTTGATCTGGTCGTTGACCAGACGCGCGCAGCCGTTCGACACCGCCTTGCCGATGGTCGACGCATCGTTGGTCCCGTGGATACGCAGGAAGGTGTCGCCCCGCTCGGGCGTGAAAAGGTATAGCGCACGCGCCCCCAGCGGGTTGTTGGGGCCACCCGGCATACCGTCGGCATATTGCGCATATTTGTCGGGCTCGCGCTCGATCATCGCGGGCGTCGGCGTCCAGGACGGCCACTCCTTCTTGGCTCCGATAAAGAAGGTGCCGGGCTCATAAAGCCCCTCGCGGCCGATGCCCACCGAATAGCGCATGGCGCGCGTGCCGCCCAGCGTCCAGTAAAGCGCGAAGGTGTCGGGGACCACATGGATTTCACCGGCCGGGGCGGGGGCGCCCAGATTGACCTCGCGCGGCATGTACTCGGGAGCCAGCGTGTTGGAGTGCGACCAGCCGCGCGATGCACCCAGCACTCCTGTGGCGGCAGTTGCAGACGCGATGAAACGACGGCGATTCAGCATGATCAGACCTCTTTGAATTACTCGACAGCTCAACAAGAAGATAAGAAGGCGGTTCCGCAAAAATAAGCGCACTCGCAGCCCTGTGACCGAAAAGCACATATGGGCCGCGCGGGTCGAGATGCGCGGATCGGGAGGCGCGCGGAAACGGGTTGCCGAACCCCCGCGCGATGCGACACCCGGCCGGGACCCCGATCAACGACACATGGAACAAAAAAAAACGGCCCCTGCAAAGCAGAGGCCGCCCGGAACCTTCAGAAAAGCGCGGTGGCTTACTGGGCTTCCTTGATGAACTTGACCGCATCACCGAAGGTCTGGATCGTCTCGGCGGCGTCGTCGGGGATTTCGATGCCGAACTCTTCCTCGAACGCCATGACCAGCTCCACGGTGTCCAGGCTGTCCGCGCCCAGATCGTCGATGAACGACGCGTTCTCGGTCACTTTTTCCTCTTCGACACCAAGGTGCTCGACAACGATTTTCCTAACGCGATCTGCGACGTCGCTCATGTTCATTCCTCATTCCGTTTTCGGGAGCATTCCCGTGGTTACTTGTCCTGGTCCGTGGGCCGCACAAGGCCCCCACGCCGAACCGGGCGACGAAAACGCTCCGGCAAAAATCTGAGCGGCCTATAGCACATCGGATTGGGAACGCAAACGCTTTCGCCCCGGCATTCCGATCCACTACTCCACCCTTGCCACCATCTGTATTCCGCCCCGTCTGGCCGCACAAGGCAGATGGGGCCGACCATCGACAAATGCCAGCAATTTAATGCCGACTCTATGTCGGCCCCGCGATATCAGATCATCGCCATGCCGCCGTTGACGTGCAGGGTCGCGCCGGTGACATAGGCGGCCTCGGGGCTGGCAAGGTAAAGCACCGCCGCGCCGATTTCGTCCGGGTTGCCCATGCGGCCCGCCGGAATCTGGGTCAGAATCTTCGATTTCTGGTCGTCGGTCAGCTTCTCGGTCATCGCGGTGGCGATGAAGCCCGGCGCCACGCAGTTGACGGTGATGCCGCGACTCGCGACCTCATAGGCCAGCGACTTGGACATGCCGACCATGCCGGCCTTGGCGGCCGCGTAATTGCCCTGCCCGGGGTTCCCCGTCGTTCCCACCACCGAAGAGATGTTCACGATCCGCCCCCAGCGCGCCTTCATCATGCCGCGCAAGCTGGCCCGGCACAGCCGCATGGTCGAGGTCAGGTTGACCTCCAGCACCTGCGCCCATTCCTCGTCGGACATCCGCATGAAGAGATTGTCGCGCGTGATGCCCGCGTTGTTGACCAGTACGTCTAGCGATCCCATCGCCGCCGCCGCCCGTTTCGGCAGCCCGTCGACCGCGCCCGCATCCGACAGATCGCAAGGCAGCACATGGGTGCGCTCGCCCAGGCTCTCGGCCAGCGCGCGCAGCGGCGCCTCGCGCGTGCCCGACAGCGCCACGGTCGCGCCCGCGCCATGCAGCGCCCGGGCGATATCGCCGCCGATGCCGCCCGATGCGCCGGTGATCAGCGCGGATTTTCCTGTAAGGTCGAACATCATGCCTCTCCGTTCAGTTGTTGCGCGGCGCGGGCCACGTCGTCCGCGCCGGCGATCGCCATCGTCCCCAGCGTCCTGTCGATGCGCCGCACCATGCCGCTCAGGGCCTTGCCGGCGCCGACTTCCCAGATCTCGGTGACCCCCTGCCCGGCCATGAACAGCACCGTCTCGCGCCAGCGGACCGAGCCCGTGACCTGCCGCACCAGCAGGCGGCGGATCTCGCCGGGATCGCTGAGCGCGCTCGCGGTGACATTGGGCACCAGCGGCACCTTCGGCGTGCGCAGATCCACCCCCGCCAGCGCCTCTTCCATCGCGACGGCGGCCGGCTCCATCAGACGGCAGTGAAACGGCGCGGAAACCGGCAGCAGCACCGCGCGCTTGGCCCCCCGGCCCTTGGCGATCTCGATCGCGCGTTCGACCGCGCCGCGGTTGCCCGACACCACGACCTGTCCGGGGTCATTGTCGTTGGCGGCCTGGCAGACCTCATGCTCCGCCGCTTCGGCGGCCACGGCGCTCGCCGTCTCGAAATCCAGCCCCAGCAGGGCCGCCATCGCGCCCTCGCCCACCGGCACGGCCTTTTGCATCGCCAGCCCGCGCGTGCGCAACAGCCGCGCGGTGTCGGCCACGCTCAGCGCGCCCGCCGCCGCCAGCGCGGAATATTCGCCCAGCGAATGGCCGGCCACGAAACTTGCGGCCGTCACCTCCACACCCTCGGCGTTCAGCGCGGCCATCACCGCCAGCGATGTCGCCATCAACGCGGGCTGCGCGTTTTCCGTCAGGGTCAGCCGGTCCTGATCGCCCTCCCAGATCAGCGCGCTCAGCTTTTCACCCAGCGCCGAGTCGACCTCGTCGAAAACGGCCCTTGCGGCCGGATAGCTCTGCGCCAGATCGCGCCCCATGCCGATGGTCTGGGCGCCCTGACCCGGAAATACGAATGCGCGCACGCGGCTCTCCCTTGCTTTTCGTTCTGACCCAAGGGGATACCCGCCCGCGCGCCGCGACGCAATCCGCCCCGACGTCGCGCGAAGCCGACGCCTCCGCCACTGCCGCCTTGCAATCCCGCCCCACCCCCGTATAAGACGCCGATCTTCCCGCAGGTTGCTTGACCGGCGTGGCCTCTCGTGGACGAAGGCGGGAAGAAAGCTTCGTCCTATGAAACACGCCCAGACACACAGGAGCGCACATGCCCCTCTATGAGCATGTCTTCATCTCTCGGCAGGATCTGTCGAACACCCAGGCCGAAGGCCTGATCGAACATTTCGGCACCGTGCTGTCCGACAACGGCGGCAAGCTGGTCGATCACGAATACTGGGGCGTCAAGACGATGGCCTACAAGATCAACAAGAACCGCAAGGGCCACTACGCCTATCTGCGCACCGACGCGCCGGCCGATGCGATCCAGGAAATGGAACGTCTGATGCGCCTGCACGACGACGTGATGCGGGTGCTCACGATCAAGGTCGATGAGCACGCCGAGGGGCCCTCCGTGCAGATGCAAAAGCGCGACGAGCGCGAACGCCGCCCCCGCAACTGATTGAAAGAAGGACGCTAACCAATGGCCGCAAAACCGTTTTTCCGCCGCCGCAAGGTCTGCCCCTTCTCGGGCGACAACGCACCCAAGATCGACTACAAGGACACGCGCCTGCTGCAACGCTACATCTCCGAGCGTGGCAAGATCGTGCCCTCGCGCATCACCGCCGTCTCGGCAAAGAAGCAGCGTGAACTGGCCCGCGCCATCAAACGCGCCCGCTTCCTCGCCCTGCTGCCCTACGCCGTGAAATAAGGAGACCGACAGATGGACGTTATCCTTCTCGAACGCGTGGCCAAGCTGGGCCAGATGGGCGAAGTCGTTTCCGTAAAGGAAGGCTACGCACGCAACTACCTGCTGCCCCAGGGCAAGGCGCGCCGCGCCTCCGAGGCGAACATGAAGATGTTCGAAGAGCAGAAGGCACAGCTCGAGGCCCGCAACCTCGAAACCAAGCGCGAGGCCGAATCGCTGGCCGCCAAGATCGACGGCGAGCAGTTCGTCGTGATCCGCTCCGCCTCCGACGCGGGCGCGCTCTACGGCTCCGTCACCACGCGCGACGCCGCCGAGGCCGCCAGCACGAACGGCGTCAGCATCGACCGCAAGCAGATCGTGCTCGACAGCCCGATCAAGGAGCTGGGCCTGCACGAGGTCACCGTCGTGCTGCACCCCGAGGTCGAGGCCAAGATCACCCTCAACGTCGCCCGCTCGCCCGATGAGGCGGAGCTTCAGGCCTCCGGCAAATCCATCCAGGATCTCGCCGCCGAGGAAGAAGCCGCCGCCGAATTCGAGATCTCCGAGCTCTTCGACGACATCGGCGCCGCCGAACGTGACGACGAGGACGACCAGCCGCGCGAAGAGCGTGGCCCGGACGCGGACGAAGACCAGCAGGGCTGATCACGCCCGGGCCACGGACCCGGCCCGCATCAAGATCAAGGGCCGCGCGGGACACCCCCGCGCGGCCCTTTTGCGTCACGCCTCCGGCACAAGCCGAAGCGCGGCGGTCGACAGGGCCCCGGCAGGGCCGGTTCCCCCGGCCCGGCCTTTCTCAGGCCGCCACCGCGGCCCGCGCCCTGGTCACGGCCAGCGCGGCGCGCGCGGCCTCGCGGCCCTTTTCGACGAAATGCGCCCGGTAGATCGCGTTGTGATGCTCGGTTTCCTGATAGTGATGCGGCGTCAGCGACACCGACAGGACCGGCACACCGCTGTCCATGCCCGCGCGCATCAGCCCGTCGACCACCGCCTGCGCCACGAAATCATGGCGGTAGATCCCCCCGTCAACCACGAATGCCGCCGCCGCCACGGCGCCGTACCGCCCCGTGGAGGCCAAATCGCGCGCCAGCAGCGGCATCTCGAACGCGCCGGGCACGTCGAACACATCGACCTGCGCGGCCGGAATAAGCTCGCAGAACCCTTCCAGCGCGCGATCCACGATATCGGCGTGCCACTGCGCCTTGACGAATGCGTAACGGGTGTGTGTCATCCTTGGATCTCCTTCAACTGACAGACACGTCACCCAAGGCGATCCCGAAACCCCGCGGATGCGCTGCGCGCGGCCGCGAAAATTCCGTTCTCTCTCATCCGGACTGTAACCGTCGGCCCAGGCATCGCACCTGATCTGCTGACCCCCCGCAACCGCAGGGGCGCTCGCGGGCTCGCGTTTCACCGCATACCGCCGGTGGGGAATTGCACCCCGCCCTGAGAACTGCCTCCACCCTGCCGAAAGCCGTCCGTGGGCACAAGCCGGGAACCGACATCGCGTGCCGGATTTGCGGCGCTCAGTGACGCCATTCCGCAAGCGCCTGGTTGACCGCGTCCAGAAAGGCGCTTTCGCCGCCCCGAACACCAAAGGCGGCGGGAACCATCTTGCCCTTGTAGACCGTGCTGCCCCAGGGCCGGGTCAGAGCCATATCCGACCGTCCGTCCCAGGCGATGGGCACATCCCCCGCGATCAGATCCAGCCGGTCGCGCATCAGATCCTGCATCAGCATGTCCATTTCGCCCTGATGCAATTCGATCCCCGCCCCGAGCCGCTGCGCGATGCTGCGAAGCGCGCGCGCCTCCTCGCGCCGACGGAACAGCACGACAGGTTCGAGCACCCCGACCCGCAAAGTGCCCTGGCTCACGCGTTGCAGCGTGCCATGCGCATCCGACGGCGACCGGCATCCCGCCAGCACCGTCCCCAACCCACCGGAAAGGAAGATCCTCCGCCTCATCTGTGACTCCATTGCATCACAAGAATAAGGAGATGCGGCGCAGGATGTTCCCGCCGACCTGACCGTCCTCGCGGAAACTTTAATGACAATGTCACACGATCGCGCCATCATGCGGCCCTACATTCCAAGCTGAGGATCGCTCCCATGCCCCGCCAAATGACCCGCCGCGGTTTCCTGGGCACCACGGCCGGCGCCGGTTTCATCGCGCTGCACCCGTTTTCCGCCCGCGCCGCCTCGAACCAGGCGCATCTGCGCATCATGGAAACCACCGACCTGCACGTGCATGTCTATCCCTACGACTATTACGCCGACAAAGAGGTCGACACCGTCGGCCTGGCCCGCACCGCCTCGATCATCAAGGGCATCCGCGACGAGGCCACGAACTCCATGCTGGTCGACAACGGCGACTTCCTGCAAGGCAACCCGATGGGCGATTACATCGCCTATGAACGCGGCATGAAGGACGGCGACATGCACCCGGTCATCGCCGCGATGAACACCGTGGGCTTCGATGCCTCGACGCTGGGCAACCATGAATTCAACTACGGGCTGGATTTCCTGACCAAATCTCTGGCCGGTGCCGAATTCCCGGTCGTCTCCGCCAATGTGGTCACGGAAATGGGCGCCGATCCGACCCGCGACAAGACGCTGATCAAACCCTACATCATCCTCGATCGCACCGTGACCGACGGCGACGGCAACAGCCACCCGATCAAGGTGGGGCTGATCGGCTTCGTGCCGCCGCAGATCATGAACTGGGACCGGCGCCACCTGGAGGGCAAGGTCCAGACCCGCGACATCGTCGCCACCGCCAAGGCCTGGGTGCCGCAGATGCGCGAGGAAGGCGCCGACATCGTCATCGCGCTCAGCCACTCGGGCATCGGGCCCGCCACCTATACCGAAGGCATGGAAAACGCCTCCGTCCCGCTGGCCGCGGTCGAAGGCATCGACGCGCTGATGACCGGCCATCACCACCTGGTCTTTCCCGGCCCCAAATACGAGGACATCGCAGGCGTCGACGCGGCGGCCGGCACGATCCACGGCAAACCCGCCACGATGGGCGGCTTCTGGGGGTCGCACCTGGGCGTGATCGACCTGATGCTGGAACGCTCGGGCAACGAATGGAAAGTCGTCAACACCAGCTCAGAGGCGCGCCCGATCTCCAGGCGCAACGAGGACCGCAGCACCACCGCGCTTGTCGACAGCCGCGCAGAGGTGCTCGACAGCGTCAAGGCCGAACACCAGGCCACGCTCGACTACATCCGCCGCCCCGTGGGCAAGACCGACGCGCCGCTCTACAGCTATTTCGCGCTGGTCGCGGATGACCCCTCGGTGCAGATCGTCTCGCTCGCGCAGCAGTGGTACATCAAGCAGATGATGGTCGGCACCGAATACGAGGGCCTGCCGATCCTGTCGGCCGCCGCCCCCTTCAAGGCCGGCGGTCGCGGCGGCCCGGACTATTACACCGACGTGCCCAAGGGCGACGTGGCGATCAAGAACGTCTCGGACCTCTACCTCTACCCCAACACGGTGCGCGCGGTGCTGGTGACCGGCGATCAGCTGCGCGGCTGGCTCGAACGCTCGGCCGGCATCTTCAACCGGATCGAACCGGGCAAACCCGATCAGCTGCTGCTGAACGCGGATTTCCCGTCCTACAACTTCGACGTGATCGACGGGGTCAGCTACAAGATCGACCTCAGCCAGCCATCGAAATTCGACACCAAGGGCGAGATCATCAACCCCAGCGCCGCGCGGATCGTCGATCTCAGCTACGAGGGCGCGCCGGTCAAGCCCGACCAGACCTTCATCATCGCCACCAACAACTACCGCGCGGGCGGCGGCGGCAACTTCCCCGGCGCCGGCGGCAACACCACCGTCTTCGAAGGCCCCGACACCAACCGCGACGTCATCGTGCGCTACATCGTCGAGCAGGGCACCATCACCCCCAGCGCCGACGGCAACTGGAGCTTCGCGCCGCTGGACGGCGCCAGCGTGCTCTTCGACACCGGCCCCAAGGCCAGGGACTATCTGGCCGATGTCAAAAGCGTCACGATGGAACCCGCGGGCGACGGCCCCGAAGGCTTCGCCCGCTTCCGCATAAAGCTCTGATCCCGCGGACGGCTATTGAGTATTTGGGCCAAGAAGAAACGGAAACTTCTTCTTGGCCCGAAAACTCCCGCCGGAGGCATCCCGAATTTGCCACAGGCGGCGGCGAAGCTCAGATGTGAACCACCCGGTCATAGGCCGCCAGCACCGACTCGTGCATCATCTCGCTGAGCGTGGGATGCGGGAAGACCGTGTTCATCAGGTCTTCCTCGGTCGTCTCGAGCTGACGCCCCACGACATAGCCCTGGATCAGCTCGGTGACTTCGGCGCCGATCATATGCGCGCCCAGCAATTCGCCGGTCCTGGCGTCGAAGACGGTCTTGACCAGGCCCTCGGCCTCTCCCAGCGCGATGGCCTTGCCGTTGCCGATGAACGGAAAGCGCCCCACGCGCACCTCATGGCCCTTTTCGCGGGCCTGCGCCTCGGTATAGCCGACGGAAGCCACCTGCGGGTGGCAATAGGTGCAGCCCGCGATGCTTTCGGGGCGTACCGGGTGCACATCCTTGCGCCCGGCGATCAGCTCCGCGACCATCACCCCCTCATGGCTGGCCTTATGGGCAAGCCAGGGCGCGCCCGCGATATCGCCGATGGCGTAGAGCCCCTCCACCCCCGTGCGGCAGTATTCATCGACCACCACATGCGTGCGGTCGATCTTCACGCCCAGATCCTCCAGCCCCAGATCCTCCGTGTTGCCGACGATGCCGACGGCCGAGATGACGGTGTCGAATTCCATCTTTTCCAGCTTGCCGCCCGCCTCGATATGGGCGGTGACCTTGTCGGCGCCACGGTCGAGCTTTTTGACGATGGCCTTCTGCATGATCTTCATGCCCTGCTTCTCAAAGCTCTTCTTGGCAAAGGCGCTGATCTCGGCGTCTTCGACCGGCAGGATGCGGTCCATCACCTCGACCACCGTCGTCTCGGCGCCCAGCGTGTTGTAGAAGCTGGCGAATTCGATGCCGATGGCGCCCGATCCGATGACCAGCAGCTTTTTCGGCTCATGCGGCGGCACCAGCGCATGCTTGTAGGACCAGACCCGCTTGCCGTCGGCCTCCAGCCCCGGCAGGTTGCGCGCCCGCACGCCGGTGGCCAGCACGATGGAGGGCGCGCTCAATTCCTCGGTGCCCTTGTCGGTCTCGACGCTGAGCGTGCCTTTCCCGGTCAGCCGCGCCGTGCCCATCACCGTGGTGATCTTGTTCTTCTTCATCAGATGCGCGACGCCGCCGCTCAGCTGTTTGGCCACCGCGCGGGAGCGTTTGACAACCGCATCGAGATCGTAGCCGACGCCTTCGGCCTTCAGGCCGAATTCCGTGGCGCGCTTCATCAGGTGAAACACCTCCGACGAGCGCAGCAGCGCCTTGGTGGGAATACAGCCCCAGTTCAGGCAGATCCCGCCCATATGCTCGCGCTCGACAATCGCGACCTTCAGCCCGAGCTGCGCGCCGCGGATGGCGGACACATAGCCGCCGGGGCCGGCACCGATTACGATCATGTCAAAGGAATTAGCAGCCATCAGCACACTCCGGTAAGAAACTAGTTTGACGTTAAACTAGTTCCGGAAGGGCTGCAAACCATAGCCGCGCGCGCGGCGCCCGAACCCCGCGCACGAACCCGCACGCGGACCGCGTGCGTCAGACCGCCTGCACGTGCAATTCCGGCTGCGGCGCCAGCTTTTCCATCAGCCCCGCATAGCCGTGACTTTCGAGAAACGCGTCTTCCTCGGCGCTGCTGCGACGCCCCAGCGCCCCGTTGCGGGACGGGAACCGGCCGAACATGCGGATGATCTCGCGGTGGACCTTGGCGTGCAGCAGGTTCGAATGGCCGGTTTCGGGCAGCTTGTCCTTGATCAGCCGGACGCAGCGTTCCTGATCGCAAAGCGATTCCTTGTGCATCAGCGGCAGATAGAAGAACTGGCGCGCCGGTTCGTCGATCTTCATGTCCCAGCCCTTGTGAATCGCGATCTTGGCTGTCGCGAGCGCAAAGGGATCGGACGAAAAGCTGCGCCCGCGTCCACGGAACATGTTGCGCGGGAACTGGTCGAGCAGGATGATATAGGCCAGCACCCCCGAAGGGTACGTCAGCCACAGCCCCAGCCCGCCCTGCATCGCCATCTTCCAGGTCTTCAGGAACCTGTCGCGGATATCCGCGTCCAGCTCCTCATCCCCGCGATACCAGCCCTTGGGCCCGACATCGTCCAGCCAGTAGGACAGCACATCCTGAGGCGTCTGCATGAGGTCTCCTCCCCTGCTCGCTCGCTCCTCCGATTAGGGGAACGTTGCACGCAAAACGCCCTGTCACAAGGGAATTATCCAGCGGCGGCCTGGTTTGGCTCATCCCCGAGATAATCCTCCTCCTCGTCCTGGGCCGTTTCGATCGCGAACTCCTGCGCGACCTCCGCGGCGACGGGGCTGGAGGTGGGCAGGATCGGCGCATAGGTCGACGACTGCTCGACCGTGGGCGACGGGCGTTGGGTCATCCGCCAGAGCGCATATCCCGCCAGCGCGGTCATCAGAACCGCCAGGAACAGGAAGAACCCCGAAGGCCCCACCCAGCCCATCAGATAGCCGGTGACCAGCGGGCCGAAGATCGCACCCACGCCGTTGATGAACACCATCCCCCCCGATGCGGCCGCCATGTCGTCATATTCCAGAAAGTCGTTGGTATAGGCGATCACCAGCGCATAGAGCGGATTCGACACGCCCCCGATCAGAAAGGCCACCCCGATCAGCAGCGCGAAGGAATGGCCCAGCACCATGCCGACACCCGCCGCCAGCGCCCCCACGACCGACGCCCCGAGGATCAGGGTCCGCCGGTCCATCCGGTCCGACGCCCAGCCGATGGGGACTTGCAGCACCAGCCCGCCGAAATAGATCGCCGCGATAAAACTGGAAATCTGGGCCAGGCTCAGCCCCGCCTGCGAGCCATAGACCGACGCCATGCCGAAAAGGGCGGAAAACACGCCCCCCAGCAGGAACATGCCGATGCAGCCCAGCGGCGAGACGCGGTAAAGCTGCGCGAAACTCATCGCCTTGGTGGAATCGAAGGCGGGCGTGGGCGAGATCGACAGAAGGATCGGCGCGAAGGACAGCGACACCAGCACCGAAGGCACGATGAACAGCACGAACCCCGACGGATCGCCCAGCACCAGAATGCCCTGCGCCGCGACGATCCCCGTCATCTGCGCCACCATGTAAAGCGACAGCGTCTTGCCGCGGTTTTCCATCGTGGTGGAATTGTTGAGCCAGCTTTCGGCGGTCACATAGACCCCCGAAAAGCAGAACCCGATCACCACGCGCAGCAGGATCCAGGCCACGGGATGCGTCATCGCGGGGTAGAGGATCAGCACCGCCGAGATGAAGGAGGCCAGCGCCGCAAAGACCCGCACATGCCCCACCCGCCGGATCATCGCGGGCGCCAGGCGCGATCCGCCCAGAAAACCGGCGAAATAGGCCGACATGATCACCGACATCTCCAGGGTAGAGAACCCTTCGATGCCCCCGCGCACACCCAGCAATGTCCCCTGAAGCCCGTTGCCGACCATCAGCAGCATCATTCCCAGAAGCAACGCCCAAGAGGAGCCCAGCACAGAAATCACGGCGATCTCCCTTCCACGTCTTTTTTTCGGCCTAACAGATCAGGGTCCGGTTCAATACCACCGACGCGACATTCAGCGCGTCGGATTCGGCGCCGGTATCAGCAGGGACGCATCGCCGTAGGAAAAGAACCGGTACCGCTTTTCGATGGCGTGCGCGTAGATTCTGCGAATCCCGTCCGTCCCCATAAGCGCGGAAACCAGCATCATCAATGTCGATTTCGGCAGGTGGAAATTGGTCATCAGTGCATCCGTCACCCGAAAGCCGTATCCCGGACGGATGAAAATATCCGTCTCGCCGCGCCAGGGCGCGATGCGCCCCTCGTCGGAGGCCGCGGATTCGATCAGCCGCAAGGCGGTGGTGCCCACGGCGATGACCCGGCGGCCCTCGGCGCGGGCCCGGTTGATCTGGGCGGCCGCCTCCTGCGTCACCTCGCCCCATTCGGCGTGCATCCGGTGTTCCTCCACGTTGTCGGTCTTGACCGGCAGGAAGGTGCCCGCGCCCACATGCAACGTGACATGGGCGAATTCCACGCCCGCGGCGCGCAGCCGCTCCAGCAGCGGCTCATCGAAATGCAACGACGCGGTGGGCGCCGCCACCGCCCCCGCGTGGCGCGCGAAGACGGTCTGGTAATCCTGCTTGTCCTGCGCGTCGGCGGCGCGGCGTGCGGCGATGTAGGGCGGCAGCGGCATGTCGCCGGCCTCGGCCAGGGCCGCGTCGAAATCGGCGCCCGCCAGATCGAAGCGCAGATGCGCCTGCCCCTCCTCGATCCCTTCCAAAGTGGCCGACAATCGGTCGGAGAAAACCACACGCTCGCCCACGCGCCACTTGCGCAGCGGTTTGACCAGCGCGGCCCAGGTGCCATCGGCGCGCGGCTCCAGCAGGTTGACGCCGATGCGCGCGGCATGATCCTGTCCGTCGTCGCCGCGCCGCGTGCGGGTGCCGTTCAGGCGCGCGGGGATGACGCGGGTGGTGTTGAGCACCAGCAGATCGCCCGCCCGCAGCAGATCGGGCAGATCGCCGACGCTGCGGTCGCTGATCGACGCGCCCTCGGCCACCAGCATCCGCGCGGCGGTGCGCGGGCGCATGGGCCGCGTGGCGATCAGCGCCTCGGGCAGCTCGAAATCGAAATCCGACAGTTTCATTCGTCCACCTGCGGCGGGGGCTTGCGGAACAGATCGCGGAAAAAGCCGGGCGCCAGGATCGACAGCGGGTTCACGCTGGTGCGCGGCCGCGCGGCCGTTCCGGTCAACCGATAGCTGAACCCGAACAACCCTTCGCGGTTGCGCGTGATCAGCTGGCCGATCCCGTTGAGTAGGTAGATTGGTGAAACCACGCCCTGCAAATCGATCCTTCCGCTTGCCTGTTCATAGAACCCGTCGACCGAAATTCCCAGCGAAGGGCCGACCGCGCTGCCCTTCTTGATGATGACGGCGCCGGGGTTCAAGCGGAACTCGGCCTCGACATCGCTGAAATGCAGCCCGCCGGCCGAAAGCTGCTCCAGCAGGCCGACGACGCTGATCGCCGACAGCAGCTCGGCGATCCAGGGCGCATCGACGATTCGCACGTCCCGGATGCGCGCCACGCCGTCATAGGTGCCGGGTTTGCCGGTGGGCGACAGGATCAGCTCCATCACCCCGTCGCGCGCGGTGCCGTACATATCGGCGCTCGCCAGCACCGCGCCCGCATCGCGCGACGTGATCCGCACCCCGGTGCCCCCGCGCAGCGGCACCAGCGTGCCCGCCACCGCCGCGCCGCCGTTCACCCGGCCGGTGAAGGTGCCGTTCAACCCGCCGCCGGCATCCAGCGTTCCCTGAAAGTCGTGCAGCGCGATCTTGTCGGTAATCACCAGCCTGTCCAGCGCCACCTGCATCGGCACCGTGTCGCCCCGTGTCGCGCCGCGCCCGGCATCCTGCGCCGCCCCGGAAACGGACCGCAGGTCAAAGCTGCCGCCGCGCACGACCACAGCCGGGGCGCGCCCTGCACCCCGCCCCACCAGATCCACCGCCGCGCTCAGTGTCCGGCCCATGCTGACCCGGTTGAGGCGCACCCGATCGAGCGAGCGGTCCGCCTTCAGCCGCACCGTGCCTTCGGCTTCCAGCCCGCCGCCGTCCAGCACCAGCCGCGTCACCTGCGGCACCGGGTCCAGACGCACCGTCAGCGCCAGCTCGGCGCTGTCGGCCGCGGGCTTGCGCCAGTTCAGCGGATCGACGCGCAGGCCGATCCCGCGCAGATCCGATTGCAGATCCAGCACCGGCGCGCGCCCCTCTTGCAGCGACAGCTCGAACAGGGCCTCGCCGCGGCCGCTGACACTGTCGTCGGGCAGATCTACCCGGAACGCGCGCAGCACGCGCGGCGACAGCTCCACCCGGCCCTCGACGAGGCTGCGCCCGGCGTAGTCCGGCCCCACCCGCCGCGTCCATGTCGCGTCGATCGGAATGCCGTCCAGCGCGCCGCTGCCGCCGATGCTGACCAACTGCGGCGTTGCGCTGATCTCCATCCGCCCGGACGTCAGCCGCCGCCCGGGCACCAGAGCGTCCGACACCACGTCCAGCACGGCCCCCGTCACGGCATAATCCACCTCGCCCGGCGCCAGCCTGTGGCCCAGCTCAAAGCTCAGATCCACCTCGACCTCCGCGCGGCCGGTGGCCAGGTCGGTCCGCTTGTCCGCCTTCGACAGCAGGCGCAGCGGCGGCTTGTCGATCATCTCCAGCGCCGCGCGCAGCGGCCCGCGCGCGCGAAGGGTGATCTCGGCGCGCGGCGGATGCGCCCCCAGATCGGGGATGCGCATGACCGACCCCGCCGCATCGAGCACCTCGCCCTCCGCCGCCTCGACCTCTCCCCCCTCGAGGTAGAGCGAAAAGAGCGGCCCGTTCACCGACGCGTGACCCTGCGCCCTGCGCAGCGGCGGCATGGTCTTAAGGTAGCGAAGCCGCGCCTCGCGGAAATCGAAACTGTAGGAGATCAGCGGCTTGTCCCCGCTGCGGGACCTGATCGCCGCACGCGCGTTCAGGATCTCGCCGCTCAGGATATTGTCGTCCAGCCAGTCACGGGTCCGGGTCTTGAGCGGCACCGGCCACAGCGCCATCAGCCGATCGCGCGTCAGCCGCACCGCCGAGGCGTCGAGCGCGAATTCCCACCCCTCGGGCTGCGCCGAAACCCCGCCCGAGGCGATCAGGCGGTTGTCCCCCTCCAGAAGGACAAGCTGCCCCAGATCCAGACGAAAGGGATTGAGCCGCAGCCGGAAATCCATCGCGCCGCCGTCGAAGGCCACCGGCCCCGGCAGGATCTCCGCCGGGGCGGCGCGCAGATCGGACAGGGCGATCTGCCCCAGAAAGCTGCGCCGCTCCGCCGACAGCAGATCCGACACGTAGACATGGCCCGTCGCCTCCAATGTCAGCGCGTCGGAGCGAAAGCGCAGCTCGTCGAATTCGAGCTTCTGCTCATCGGGCAGGAAATCGAAGGCCACGCGCGCGCCGTCGAAGGGGATGGGGCTCAGGTTCTCCTCCGGCCGGAAACTGCCCGACGCGATCTCCAGCGTCCCGTCCAGATCGCCGATCCCGCCCTGCTCGTCGATCCGCAGCCCGACCTGCCCGGAAATCGGCGCGCGCAACACCTGCAACCATTCCAGCCCGCCCCATTGCGCGGCCACATCGGCGGAATCGACATCGGTGAACTGCACATCCAGCCGCGCCCGCCGCGTCGCGCGCGCGGCCTCGAACGACAGGTCGAAATACGACCGCCCGCCGCTGTCGCTGATTACCGGCGCGCCCAGGTCCAGGGAGATGCTGTCGCGGTCCTTGTTCAGCAGGATCGCCCCTTGTTGCAGCGACCAGCTGCGCGCATTCAGCTGGTCACGGAAGGTGACGCGCACATCCTCGATCCGCACGCTGTCCACGGGGCCGAGCGCGGGCCGGTCCATCAGCGCCCTCAGCTGGTCCAGCACCTCGCCCAGCGAGTCCACGCGGCTGCGCGGCCCGAAATATCCCGCCAGATCGAGGTCGAACGCGCCCTGCGCGTTGCGCGTCACCCCGAAGGCCACGCCCCGCACCGTCAGCTCGCGCGGCACGATCTGCCCGCGCCACAACGCCTCGCGGTCGAGCGTCGCGCGCAGATCCGGCAGATCCACCCAGGCGACGCCATTGGCGTCGTTCAGCGTGACCTCGCTCAGATGGATCGTGGGCGACATGTCCTCGCGCAGCGCCACCTGGATCGCGCCGATGCTGATCGCCCCGTCGGGCAGCGCCGCGTTGGCCAGCACTTCCACCCGTTGGGTCAGCGCGGCGGGCGCGGTGAAGCTGCGGCCCGACAGCACCAGCGCCACCGCCAGCCCGATCACCAGAACAGCCGTCGCCACGACGACCAGCACCAGCGCTCGGATCGCCCGCACCGCGCGGCGAAACCCGGTTTTGCCCATTCTGCCTGCGCCCATCGCTGTCTGACCTTCCTGCCAGATCATTTTATCCCGCATCGCTTCGCTGTAGGGTAGCGCGCGGCCCCCGCAGTACACACGATGGCCGAAAATGGACAGGTTGCGCCATAATAAACGGAATGCGCCGAAATTATCAGGATGGATTGCATGATCGACACAGGAAGCACCGCCCCCGATTTCACCCTGCCCCGCGACGGCGGCGAGATGGTCACGCTGTCGCAGCTGCGCCCGCGCACGGTGGTGCTCTATTTTTATCCGCGCGACGACACGCCCGGCTGCACGAAGGAGGCCATCGCCTTCAGCGGGCTTGCCGACAGTTTCGCCGCCCGGAACGCCATGGTGCTTGGCGTATCGCGCGACACGCGCGCCAAACATGACAAGTTTCGCGACAAGCACGCCCTGTCGGTCGCGCTGATCTCCGACACCGAGGCAACCACCTGCAAGGATTACGGCGTCTGGGTCGAAAAGACCCTCTATGGCAAGAAATCCATGGGGATAGAGCGCAGCACCTTCCTCATCGACGGCACCGGCGTGATCCGGCGCGTCTGGCGCAAGGTCAAGGTCGACGGCCACGCCGAAGAGGTGCTGGAAGCGGTGCGCGCCCTTTGACGCCCGTGGATCTCACCGACCCCGCCGCCCCCGCCACGCCCTGCGCGCCGCCCGCCCTGAGCGCGATGGCGGTCGAGGTTCTGACCACCGCCGATCCGCGCCGGAAGACCGCGCTGTCGCGTGCCCATGCCGCGCGCTGGCTGGCCGCGCGCGCCGCCGACGCGGCGCCGGCCCTCGGCGATGCGGCGCCGCCCGACAGACCCGCGCGCCCCGCCCGGCCCGAGCTGTTGTCGCCGCGCGACGTGCCGCGCCGCCGCCCCGGCACGGCGGAGGGCCGCTGCGCCCTGCTGCACGCCGTCGCCCACATCGAACTGAACGCCGTGGATCTGCACTGGGACATCATCGCGCGCTTTCGCGACGTGCCGCTGCCGCTCGGTTTCTACGATGACTGGGTCCGGGCGGCCGACGACGAGTCCAAGCATTTCAATCTGATGGCCGATTGTCTTGAGGCCGCAGGCAGCCACTACGGCGCCCTGCCCGCTCATGCGGGGATGTGGCGCGCGGCCGAAGACACCCGCGCCGATCTGATGGCCCGGCTGGCCGTCGTGCCGATGGTGCTCGAGGCGCGCGGCCTCGACGTGACCCCCGGCATGATCGACGCCTTCCGCCGCGCCGGCGAAGACGCCGCCGTCGCGGCGCTGGAAACCATCTATGCCGAAGAGGTCAGCCATGTCGCCTATGGCTCGAAATGGTTCAACTTCCTCTGCGGGCGTGAGGATTGCGACCCGAAGGAGAGATTCCATGCGCTGGTGCGGCGGTATTTTCCGTCCCCGCTGAAACCGCCGTTCAACACCGAAAAACGCGCGGATGCGGGCCTGCCGCCGGATTTCTACTGGCCGCTGGTCGACGACCCCGAGGGGTCGGCACCGTGAGAGCCCTGAAGAATCGCCAACAAACCATGAACAGCGCGTGATTTTAGGCGGAATTTTGCCAGAATACTTCGCCCCTCCACGCATGCGGAACCACTTTGCCCAAAAGCGTTGCCTAAGAATGACACAATCGTTAATCAAAAATTGCGTCGGCTACGGGGGACACGATGGCCGCGCGAATGGGGACGAAGAAGGAAATTCCACTTGAAACCGCAGGCGACAGGCAAGCTTTCTCGTATGCTCGAGAAATATATTCCCGAACAACGACTCTTTCTGCGCTCTGACACGGAAACCCGCTTCATCCGACTTTCCCCGACGCTTCAGGCGGGTGTGCTGTTCGGCGGCGCGGTGCTGGTGGGCTGGACGATCCTGGCCACTTCGGTCCTGCTGATCGACAGCATCGGCTCGGGCAGCGCGCGCGAAATGGCCCTGCGCGAACAACAGCTTTACGAACAGCGCCTGAACCAGCTGTCGCGCGAACGCGACCGCCGCGCGAGCGAGGCCCGCCAGGCGCAGGAGCGCTTCAACGTCGCGCTGACGCAGGTATCCAAGATGCAGGCGAACCTGCTGGCCTCCGAAGATCGCCGCAGAGAGCTGGAGACGGGGATAGAGGTCATCCAGAAGACCCTGCGCGGCACCATGAAGGACCGCGACGCCGCCCAGCAGAACAGCGACCGCCTGATGGCGGAACTCAAGCAGGTCACCGGTGCCACCAAGACCGGCGCGGGCCAGCAGCGCGACGCCGAGGCGACGGTCGATTTCCTGACCGCCGCGCTGGCGCGCACCTCCGATCAGCGCGACCGCATGTCGGTCTTTGCCAAGACGGCCGAGATCAAGATCGACCAGATGAAAAGCCGCGCCAAGCTGGACCGCGAGCGCAACGACCGCGTATTCAGCCAGCTGGAGGACGCGCTGACCGTCTCGCTGACGCCGCTCGACAAGATGTTCCGCGCCGCGGGCCTGCCGACCGCGAAGATCCTGGATACGGTCCGGCGCGGGTATTCGGGCCAGGGCGGCCCGCTGACGCCCGTGATCAAATCCTCCAAGGGCGAGGTCCCCGACGAGCTGTCGGACCGCGCCAACAACCTGCTGGGCCGTCTGGACAAGCTGAACCTCTACCGAATCGCCGCCGAAAAGGCGCCTTTCGGCATCCCGATCAAATCGGCCTTCCGCTACACCAGCGGATTCGGGCCGCGCTGGGGTCGGATGCACAAGGGCACCGATTTCGCCGCCGGGCTGAACACGCCGATCTATGCAACCGCCGACGGGATCGTCACCTATGCGGGCTGGTCCAGCGGTTATGGCAAGCTGGTCAAGATTCAGCATGAATTCGGAATCGAAACGCGCTACGCTCATCAGAACAAGCTTTACGTCAAAAAAGGTCAAAGAGTGTCGCGTGGCGACCGCATCGGTGCTATGGGAACGACCGGCCGCTCCACCGGTGTCCATCTGCACTATGAGGTCCGCCTTGGCGGCAAGGCCGTGAACCCTATGACTTATATCAAGGCAGCCAAAGATGTTTTCTAAAAGCAGGATCAACGAACCCGGACCCAAGCAGGGCAGCGACTCGGACAAGCCCCAGACGCCCGAGGCCCAGGGAACGAAACCCGCGATGCCCGATGCGCGCAGCCCCGCCCCCTCCTCGGCGCCCAAGCCCAAGCCCAGCCCGTCGGTGCTGTCCTCGGACCTGATGATCAAGGGCAACATCAAGACGTCGGGCGACATCCAGGTCGAAGGCCAGGTCGAGGGCGACATTCGCGCCCACCTGCTGACCGTCGGCGAAGGCGCCACCGTCAAGGGTGAGGTCATGGCCGATGACGTCGTCGTCAACGGGCGCGTCGTGGGCCGCGTGCGCGGCCTCAAGGTGCGACTGACCGCGACCGCGCGGGTCGAGGGCGACATCATCCACAAGACCATCGCGATCGAATCCGGCGCGCATTTCGAAGGCTCGGTCCAGCGTCAGGAAGATCCGCTGAACACCGGCGGTAAGCCCGTCGGCCAGCGCCCCGGCGGCGCCCCCGCCCAGCAGGGCAACCCGGCCCCCAAGAAAGACGCGTAACGCACGGTGCGCACGCGCACCCCTGCCCGCCCAAGCTCAATTTGCGCCGCCCCAAGGGGCGGCGTTCTTCTTGATAAGGTCTCGCATTTATTCCAAACTGGAAACATCCGAATAGTCCGCCAGTTCCTAGTTGTTCACGTTCAGAGTCTCCGATGCACGATCCGCTATCACCAGACGCCAGCAGACAGAAAATTCCGCAGGCCGCGCATCCGATGGACCCGACCGCACTGCTTCATCTCAGCGGTCACATCGACGAAGGCATCTGCCTGTGCGAGGTCATCACGCGCACGCCCGCCGATTTCCGCTTTCTGTCGGTCAATGACGCCTTCACCAGGGTTTCCGGCCTCGGCGATCCGGTGGGGCACAGCCTTCGCGACCTGATGCCGGTCAACGACGACAGCTGGGTGCGCCAGGTCGTCGACACCGTGCTGTCCGGCACGCCCCGACGCCTGCGACTGGGCAGCATGGCGCAGGGCCGTGTGCTGGATGCCTTCGTCGTTCCGCTGGCCCGTCCCGGCCGGTTCATCGCTCAGTTCCGCGACGCCATCGCGGAGGAGGAGCTGAAGGCCGCACATGCCTCCGCGCTGCAACAATCAGGATCGCTGCTCGATGAGCTGAACCACCGCGTGATGAACAGCCTGGGCATCATCAGCGCCATCATTTCGATGGAGGTGCGGGCCACCGGGTCCGATCAGGACGTCTCGCCGCTGCGACGGGTGGGGCAGCGCGTGCGCGCGGTCGCCGACCTCTACAAGACGCTGAACGCGGGCACATCGGTCACCGAGGTCTGTGTCGGCAAATACATCCGGCAGATCGTCGATAACGTGTTCGATTCCATTGGCCAGACGCAGGGCATCCAGGTCGAAACCGATATCATCGCCCTGCGGATTTCCTCGCGGCTGGCCGCGCCCCTGGGGCTCATGGTCAATGAGCTGGTTACCAACGCGCTGAAATACGCGTTCTCGGACGGGCGCGAGGGCACTATCCGCGTCAGCCTGGAAAACCGCGACGCGCTGCTGTGCCTGACGGTGGCCGACAACGGAAACGGCATGGACGGCGCATCCACTCCGAAAAGCGGCGCGGGGCGCAATCTGGTACAGGCCTTCGCCACCCAGATCGACGGGCATGTCAGCACCTCAAGCAGCGAAGAGGGCACCGTGGTCACGGTGATCTTTCCCAAGGGCTGATCCCGCGGCCGCGAGCCGAAGGTCCGCGTCAGGCCGCCCTGCCCCTGTCGATACCCATAGGGGGGCAGCCGCTGCCGCCAATCCTGCGCGCTGCCCTCGGCCCCGCCGGGCCGGCCGGGCCGACCACCCCGCCGAGCCGTCAGTCCTGCTGGGAATCCGCGCGGCTCTTGCCCGACAGATCCATCGCCAGCGTCGCAGCCATGAACTTGTCCAGATCGCCGTCCAGCACGCCCTGCGTGTCCGAGGTCTCGACCTGCGTGCGCAGGTCCTTCACCATCTGGTAGGGTTGCAGCACGTAGGATCGGATCTGATTGCCCCAGCCCGCGTCGCCCTTGTTTTCATGCGCCTCGTTGATGGCCGCGTTGCGCTTGTCCAGCTCCATCTGATAAAGCCGCGATTTCAGTGCCTTCATCGCGATATCGCGGTTCTGGTGCTGCGATTTTTCCGAACTGGTCACCACGATGCCGGTCGGAATATGGGTGATGCGCACGGCGGAATCCGTGGTGTTGACGTGCTGGCCGCCCGCGCCCGAGGATCTGTAGGTGTCCAGCCGGATATCGGCCGGGTTCACCTCGATCTCGATGTTGTCATCGACGACCGGATAGACCCAAACGGATGAAAACGACGTGTGCCGCCGCGCCGCGCTGTCGTAGGGGCTGATACGCACCAGCCGGTGCACGCCCGACTCCGATTTCAGCCAGCCATAGGCGTTCGGCCCGCTGATCTTGTAGGCGGCGGACTTGATCCCCGCCTCTTCGCCCGCGCTTTCCGCTTGCAGCTCGACCTTGTAGCCGTGCTTTTCCGCCCAGCGGACGTACATGCGCGCCAGCATCGACGCCCAGTCGCAGGATTCGGTGCCCCCCGCGCCCGAGTTGATCTCCAGGAAGGTATCGTTGCCGTCGGCCTCGCCGTCCAGCAACGCCTCCAGCTCCTTCTGCGCGGCCTTGGCCGACAGCGCCTTCAGCGCGGCCTCGGCCTCGGCCACGACCTCGGCGTCGTCTTCCATCTCGCCCAGTTCGATCAGCTCGATGTTGTCGTTCAGGTCGCGCTCGATCGAGCGATAGGTCTCCATCGCATCGACCAGCATCTGCCGGTCGCGCATCAGCTTCTGCGCCTTGTCGGGATCGTTCCAAAGCGACGGATCTTCGGTCATGGCGTTGAACTCCTCCAGCCGATGTTCCGCCGTGTCCCAATCCATCCGCTGCCGCAGCAGCGCCAGCGATTTCCGCGTCGCGTCGACATGGCTCTGCGCTTCGGCCCGCATGAAGATCCCTTTCCTTCGTTTCAGAGCATGGTGATACAAAAGCCGGACGCGCGCGGCAACCGGCAAGCGGCGCCGCGCGGCGGCCGGCCGATCGCGACCCGACCGCCCCCGAAAGCTGCGTCAGTACAGCCCGCCCGAGGACAACGCGCCGAAGGACGCCTTGGGCGCGATCTTCTTCTTCTGCCCGGTCGAGGTGGTGATGCTGTTCAGATTGTCGTCGCTTTCCCCGCGCGAGAATACCGGCAGGTTGTCGCTGGCTCCGAAGCCGCCATCGACGATCGACATGGAACCGTAAAGCGGCTCTTCCCCGATGCGGAACAGCTCCGCCACGACATCCTTGCCGCTGGCATTGTCGGACACACGCTCGCCCGAATAACGGTCGATGTTCACGAAGACGCCGCCATCGGGCACCTTGAATTCGCCGCCACCGTAAAGCGGGATCGCCTTTTTCATGAAGGTGGTGAACACCGGGCCGCACATGCCGCCCCCCGAGGCCCCGCGCCCCAGGCCGCGCGGCTGGTCATAGCCGATGAAACAGCCCGCGACGATATTGGTGGAAAAGCCGATGAACCACACGTCCTTGGCGTCGTTGGTGGTGCCGGTCTTGCCCGCGATCGGGATCGGCAGCTTGACCGTGCGGCTCGCCGTGCCCCGCTCCACCACGCCGCGCATCATCGAGGTCAGCTGATAGGCGGTGATCGGGTCCATCACGCGCTGGCGGTCGGAATAGATCGTCGGCGCCTTGCCCGGCGGCAGCCCGGGCTGGGAACAGTCGACGCACTGGCGCTGATCGTGGCGATAGATCGTCTTGCCCCAGCGGTCCTGAACACGGTCCACCAGCGTGGGCTCCACCCGCTCGCCGCCGTTGGCGAACATCGCATAGGCGGCCACCAGCTTGAACAGGGTCGTCTCCGCCGAGCCGAGCGCGTTCGACAGGTAAGGGTCCAGCCGGTCATAGACGCCGAAGCGTTCGGCGTAGGCCGCGACCGTGTCCATGCCGACCTCCTGCGCCAGGCGCACGGTCATCAGGTTGCGCGACCGCTCGATCCCGGTGCGCAGCGGCGCCGGGCCGAAATACTTGTTCGACGCGTTCTTGGGGCGCCAGACCTTGCCGCCGCCCACATCGACCTCGATCGGCGCGTCCAGCACCAGCGTGGCCGGCGTATATCCCGAATCCAGCGCCGAGGCATAGACGAAGGGCTTGAACACCGACCCCGGCTGCCGCGTCGCCTGGGTGGCGCGGTTGAACACCGAATCCTGATAGGAAAAGCCGCCCCGCATCGCCAGCACCCGGCCCGTGTTCACATCCATCGCCATGAACCCGCCCTGGATGCGCGGCACCTGGCGCAGCGACCAGCGCTCGAACGTGTCGCCGTTCTTGATCGCCTTGACCAGCACCACATCGCCCACGGCGACCAGATCGCCGGGCTTTTTCGCCTTGGGGCCAAGGCGCCCATCCGCCTGCCGCGGGCGCGCCCAGGTCACATCGCTGGCGGGCAGCCACTGCCCGTCGGCGTCGTCCGCGACCCCCTCGATACCGATGCGCACGCGATCGCCCGCATCCTCCAGCACCACGGCGGGATACCAGCCCGCGATGTCGCGCGGCACCTTGGCGGCCTTCAGCGCGGCGCGCCAATCATCCTCGGTTTTCAGCTTGTCTTTCGCGATCTTGTCCTCGACCCCGCGCCAGACGCCCAGGTTGCGGTCGTATTTCTCCAGCCCCTCGCGCAGGGCGACGGCGGCCTCGCTTTGCAGAACCGGGTCGACCGTCGCGCGGATCGACAGCCCGCCCTCGAAGAACTCCTCCTCGCCGAAGCGTCCCGACAGCTGGCGGCGGATCTCGTCGGTGAAATAATCCCGCGGCGGCAACGCTTCGCGGAAATCCGCGATCAGCCCATCCTGCACCGTCATCAGCGGCGTGGCCTTAGAGGTCTGGTAGGTTTGCTCGTCGATATAGCCGTTCTGGAACATTTCGCGCAGCACGAAGTTGCGCCGCTCGGTGGCGCGTTCCTTACCGCGCACCGGATGATAGGTCGAAGGTGCCTTGGGCAGCGCCGCCAGATAGGCGGCCTCGGCCGCGGTCAGCTCACCGAGGGTCTTGTTGAAATAGGTCTGCGCGGCCGCCGCCACGCCATAGCTGTTCTGCCCCAGGAAAATCTCGTTGAGATAGAGTTCGAGGATCTTTTCCTTGCTCAGCGTCTTTTCCAGACGGCTGGCCAGAATCAGCTCCTTGATTTTGCGCTCGGCCGAGCGGTCGGCCGACAGCAGGAAGTTCTTCATCACCTGCTGCGTGATCGTCGACGCCCCGCGCAGCCTGCGCCCGCGCGCCGCATCGAGCGCGGCCGAGGCCATGCCGACCGGATCATAGCCGCGATGGCTGTAGAAATTCTTGTCCTCGGCGGAGATGAACGCCTGCTTGACCAGATCGGGGATATCCTCCGACGGGGTGAAAATCCGGCGTTCGCGGGCGAATTCGTCCATCAGGCGCCCCTCGCCCGAATAGATCCGGCTGATCGTCGGTGGCGCATATTGCGCCAGCTGCGCATGGTTCGGCAGATCCCGCCCGTACATCCAGAAAATCGCACTGATCCCGAGCGCCACCATGATCGCGCCGTTCGTCACCCAACTGAAGATGCCGCCGATAAAAGCAAAGATGGCCCTGATCACTTACAAATCCTTTCGGTGCCGTTGACGCCGGCTTGCAGTTGCCCCGGCTTATACGCCGCAGCGGGGGAGCAGGTCAAAAAGGCATTTCGCCCCCAGCCGCGGACATCGCGGCGTCATCTTCACGAAGCCGTTGTTTTTCGCGGGCGGCCGACCCCCAGTGCGTGACCCGCGGTGCCTGACCCCGAGTGCCGTGACCCCGAGTGCCCGACCCGCGATGCCTGTCGCGCGCTATATGCCGCGCGGCGCGGATCATGTCACCGTCCGGCGCGGCGCGGCGGCGATCATCCGCCTGCCCGTCCCCTGCCCATCCCCTGCCCGTCTCCTGCCCGTCCCCGGCGCCCGCGCGCCCCCTGTCGCCACGCCCGTCGCCGCACGGGCGGGTCACTGACGGATCAGCTCCACCTGCGCCGCGTCTTCGACCAGCCATTTCTGCAACGCCTGCTGGATGCCGTCGATCAGGCGGCTGCGCCAGGCCGCATCGGAAATCCGGGCCAGATCCTTTTCGTCGGACATGAACCCCAGCTCGATCAGGACCGAAGGGATGTCAGGCGCGCGCAGGACCGAAAACCCGGCCTCCAGCCGGGGCCGCTTGTGCAGATGGTCGGAGGATTTGCGTATTTCCGAGACCAGCAGATCCGCAAGCAGATCGGAACGCGGCGCGGTTTCCTTGCGCACCATGTCCATCAGCACCCCGGCGATCAGATCATCCTGTTCCTGCAGGTCGACCCCGGCCAGCAGATCCTCGCGATCCAGCCGTTCGGCCAGCAACGCGGACGCGCGATCGGACGCGCGATCGGACAGGGTGTAGACCGTCGTGCCCGAGGCGCGCCCCTGCGCCAGCGCGTCGGCATGAAGCGAGATGAACACATCCGCCTGCTTTTCGCGCGCCATCGTCACCCGCCGCTGCAAGGAAACGAACTCATCCCTTTCGCGCGTCAGATACACCACCATCCCGGCATCGCGCACCAGACGTTCCTTGAGCTGGCGCGCGACGTCCAGCATCAGGTCGGCCTCGTCTATCCCGTCGCGCTGCGCGCCCGGATCGACACCGCCGTGGCCGGGGTCGAGCATCACCACCAGCTTGCGCTCGCCGCGCTGGCGCGATCTGGGCCGGGGCGTGTCGGCGGGGTGAGGCAGGGTCCACCGCGGGTCCTGCGCCTCCTCCCGGACGAGCGCAGCAAAGGCCTGCTCGGTGCCGCGCGCCAGGCTCACGCGGATCACCGCGCTGCCGGTCGCCGGATCGGTCCGCATCCCCGCTTCCCGGACCAGCAGCGGCGCGGGCAGCGCCAGCACCAGCCGCGTCCAGCCCGGTTTCAACCGTCCGAAGCGCAGCGCGTCGCGGGCATCCGGCCCGAACGCCTCGACGGGCAGCCCGTCGAAGCCCACTTCGCGGAAGTCCATCACCAACCGGCGCGGATTGTCCAGCGTGGCCACGCGGTAGGGCACCGCCTGGCTCAGCCCCAGGACCAGCTCGCCCGCATCGTCGGACAGCGACAGGCTGCTGCGCTCCGGCAGAACCCGCGCGAGCGCGCGGAAATCCTGCGCGACGGCGCGCGCGGGCGCGATGGCCGAGGCCGACCCGCCGACCGCCAGCGCCAGCACCAGCGCCCTTGCCGTCTTCCTCACCGCCGTCGCTGCCGCCTCCCCGGCGGCGCGTCGCCTCATCGGCGCGCCTGCATGAATTGCGCCAGACGCTCCAGACCGACGACGATGTCATCGCGCGCCCTGGCATAGGAAAACCGTAGCGTCTGATGCCCCCGCAACGGATCGAAATCGAGCCCCGGCGTCACCGCCACGCCTGCCGTTTCCAGTATCTCGGCGGCAAACGCGCGGCTGTCCTCGGTGAATTCGGACACATCCGCATAGATGTAGAAGGCCCCGTCGGGCGGTGCGAACCGGGTGAAGCCCGCGTTGCGCAAACCCTCGATCATCAACGCCCGGTTGCGCGCATAGACGGCCAGGTTTTCCTGCAGCTCGGGCTCCGCGTCGAAGGCCCCCAACGCCGCCACCTGGCTGGCATGGGGCGCGCAGATGAACATGTTCTGCGCCAGCCGCTCTATCGTGCGCAGATGTTCGGGCGGCACCACCATCCAGCCGACACGCCAGCCCGTCATCGAGAAATACTTGGAAAAGGAGTTTATGACATAGACGTCATCGCTGATTTCCAGCGCGGTGACGGCGGCGCGCTCATAGCTGATGCCGTGATAGATCTCGTCGGAGACGAAAGCCGCCCCGCGTTCCTGCGCCGCGGCGATCAGCGCGCTCAGCGCCGCGCGGTCCAGCATGGTGCCCGAGGGGTTGCCGGGCGAGGCCACGATCAGCCCGTCCAGATCCCCCGCCCGGACATCCGCGGGCACCGGCTGAAACCGGTTCTCCGCGCGGGTTTGCAGGCCCACGGGCTCCAGATCCAACGCGCGCAGGATCTGACGGTATGAAGGATAGCCCGGCTCCCCCAGACCGACGCGCGCGCCCGCGTCGAAAAGCGCGGTGAAGGCCAGCAGGAACGCGCCCGACGACCCCGCCGTCACCACCACCCGCGCGGGGTCCAGATCGACGCCATGCCGGTCGCGGTAAAGGCGCGCGATCCGGGCGCGCAGCTCGGGCAGGCCCAGACCGACGGTATAGCCGAGCGATCCGGCCTCCATCGCCGCGGCCAGCCTTTCGCGCGCGGCGCGCGGCGCGGGCGTGCCGGGCTGGCCCACTTCCATGTGGATGATACGCCGACCGTCTTCCTCGGCGCGGCGGGCGGCCTCCATCACATCCATGACGATGAAGGGATCGACCTGGCTGCGCCGCGACAGCGCCATCGCGGTGCGCGCAGACCGCGCCGCCACGGGCGCCGACGCCGGGTCTGAGCGGCGCGCGCTCATCGCGGCGCCCCGCGGCGGCCGGCGATCGCCATGCCCTTCACCGCGTCCTTCGCGAAACCCGTCACTCTGCCGCCTGCCCCGCCGCCGCGGCCTCGGCCTCGGCTGCGGTCTCGGCTGCGGCCTGACGCTCCAGCTCCTCGGCGCGCTGCTCCACCAATTCCGCGATATGTTCGATCATCTGGTCGTTGCTCAACTTGTGGCTCTGCTTGCCGGCCATATAGACCATGCCCGACCCCGCCCCGCCGCCGGTAAAGCCCAGATCGGTCATCAGCGCCTCGCCCGGTCCGTTCACCACGCAGCCGATGATGCTCAGGCTCATCGGCGTCTTGATATGTTCCAGCCGCTTTTCCAGTTTTTCGACGGTGCAGATCACGTCGAAGCCCTGCCGCGCGCAGGAGGGGCACGAAATGATGTTGACGCCCCGGTGCCGCAGACCCAGCGCTTTCAGGATCTCGAAGCCCACCTTGACCTCTTCGACGGGATCGGCCGACAGCGACACGCGGATCGTGTCCCCGATCCCCATCCACAGCAGGTTGCCCATGCCGATGGCCGATTTGATCGTGCCGGAGGTGAGCCCGCCCGCCTCGGTGATGCCCAGGTGGATGGGTGCGTCGGTGGCGTCGGCCAGCCCCTGATAGGCGGCGGCGGCGAGAAACACGTCGGAGGCCTTAACGCTGATCTTGAATTCGTGAAAATCGTTGTCCTGAAGGATGCGGATATGTTCCAGACCGGACTCGACCATCGCCTCGGGGCATGGTTCGCCGTATTTTTCCGGCAGGTGCCGCTCCAGCGACCCGGCGTTCACGCCGATGCGGATCGAGCAGCCGTGATCGCGGGCGGCGCGGATCACTTCCTTCACGCGGGCGGCGTCGCCGATGTTGCCGGGATTGATCCGCAGGCAGGCGGCGCCGGCCTCGGCGGCCTCGATGGCGCGTTTGTAGTGGAAATGGATGTCCGCCACGATAGGCACCGGGCTTTCGGCCACGATCCGGTGCAGCGCCTTCGTCGCGGCCTGATCGGGCGCCGAGACGCGCACGATGTCCGCGCCCGCGTCGGCGGCCGCCCGGATCTGCGCGACGGTGGCCGCGACGTCCGAGGTGTCGGTGTTGGTCATCGTCTGCACCGATATCGGCGCATCGCCCCCCACCGGGACGGATCCTACGTGTATCTGTCGGGATTTGCGGCGGTAGATATTGCGCCAGGGGCGCACGGCGTTCAGCGACATAGGGTCGTCCCCGCTCTCAGGTCTGCGTTGGCTTCGGGGGTTAGATAACCGCTGCCCGCCGCCGATACAACGCGGCGCTGCCGCGCGGCCCGCGATCGGGCGCGGCCCGCCCGCCGCACCGCTGTCCGAAGATCATTCGGTGGGCACGACGGTCGCATCGGCCTGGGCCACGGCGATGACCTTGCGCAGATCCGGGTCCTTGTCCAGATCGGCGACCTGATACTTGTCTTTCAACGCCTCGACCCCGAGCTTGACCTTCTTGGCGACGGAGGTGCCGGGCCCGGCGGGGCCGTAGGTCTGCCCGTTCACCGCGAAATAGACCGAGCCGGAGTTGCCCGCGCGCAGCAGCGGCGGCTCCTCGGTCTTGGGCAGGGTGAAACGCTCGCCCGCGTCGAGGATCTTTTCGAACAGCACGGTCCCGCCCGCGCCGGTCACGCGCACCCAGGCCGGGCGCACGGCGAACATCACGACATCGGGCACATCGGCGGCCACGACCTGCGGATCCCCGCCGGAGGCCAGCGCCGCCGCGACGGCGGCATCCGTGCCCGACATCGCCCCCGCCCCGGAGCCGGAGCCGGAGCCGGAGCCGCCCGCATCGGCCTGCGCCACGCGGTTGAACGCCTCGCGCGGATCGCTGCCCGCGGATGCGACATTGCCCGCGGCGCCCGGCGACTGCGGGGCCAAAGTGCCGACGCTGTCGGGGTTGATATCGGCGATCGGCCCGTCGCGTGCCGAAAGCACGGGAACATCCAGCGCCTTGGGCCGGTAAAGACGATCCAGCGCCTCGGCGCGCTGGCTGGGCACGGTGCCCGCCCCCTGCTCGGTCGCGTCAGCGGCGATGGCGGCCCCGGCCAGCGGGTCCAGATCGGCCACGACACCCGGCGACTGCTCGACCGGGACAAGGCTGACGCGCTGCACCTGCTGCAGGATCTTCCAGCCGCCGAAGCCCAGCCCGCCGATCAGCGCGACCAGCACCAGCAGCGAGGCGATCGCCCCCGGATCGATCCGCCCCGAAGAGGCGTTGCCCATCGGAGAGAACGGCGCGCGCGGATTCATCAGCGGGTCGTCGTCGCGCTCACGCTTTTTCGCGGCCTTGGGGCTGCGCACGGAGGAGGCCGCCGGGCGCGCCGCATTCGCCGCCGAGGACATGCCATGCACATTGGTGAAATTCGCTTCGGCGCAGAAACGGTTGAACGCCCAGTCGGGGTCCATGCCCAGATAGCGCGCGTAGGAGCGCACGTAGCCGGCGATGAAGCCGGGGGTTTCGAAGACGGAAACATCGGCGGCTTCGATCGCGGCGATGTAATTCGCCTTGATCTTCAGCTCGCGCTGAACATCCAGAAGAGATTTTCCCAAGGTGGCGCGCTCGCCCCTCAGTACATCCCCCAACCTCAGATCGAAATCGTCGAACCCCTTGATGGAGTCCTTCCGATCAGAGGCGGGCGTTTTACTGCGCCCAATCATCCCAACTGCCCCGCGAATTTCCTGTCCCCGCCGATCTGGTGATTCGTTGATCACCACCCAACGTGAAAAGGGTAACATAGTTCCAAAGAACGATGCACCCGCAGATCAGGTTTATGCAGAGAGTTCGGCGCGATTCAGCGCACATTGCGCCCAGAGTTCATCCATCGCGCGCACCAGCCGATCCATCAGCACGGGCCCGTGCACCGGCGAGGGCGTGAAGCGCAGCCGCTCGGTGCCGCGCGGCACGGTGGGGAAGTTGATGGGCTGCGCATAGATGCCGAAGTCGCTGAGCAGCCGGTCGGATATCATCTTGCACTTCACCGGGTCCCCGACATGAACGGGCACGATGTGGCTGCCGTGGTCGATGATGGGCAGGCCCAGCGCCTTCAGCCGCATCTTCAGCGTGCGGGCGTGGCTCTGCTGCAGATCGCGCAACCCCTGGTCTTCCTTGAGGTGGCGCACCGATGCCGCCGCCCCGGCCGCCACCGCGGGCGGCAATGAGGTGGTAAAGATGAAGCCCGGCGCATAAGACCTTATGGCATCGACCATTTTCGCGGATGAGGTGATATAGCCGCCCATCACGCCATAGGCTTTGGCGAGGGTGCCGTTGATGATGTCGATCCGTCCCATCAGGCCGTCGCGCTCCGCCACGCCGCCGCCCCGCGGGCCATACATGCCGACCGCATGCACCTCGTCGATGTAGGTCAGCGCGCCGAATTCGTCGGCCAGGTCGCAGATCTCCTCGATGCGCCCGAAATCGCCATCCATCGAATATATCGATTCGAAGGCGATCAGCTTCGGGGCGGCGGGATCATCGGCGGCGAGCAGCTCGCGCAGGTGATCCAGATCGTTGTGACGGAAAATGCGTTTGGCCCCGCCGTTGCGGCGCACGCCTTCGATCATGCTCGCGTGGTTGAGCGCATCGGAATAGATGATCAGCCCGGGAAACAGCCTGGGCAGCGTGGAAAGGGTCGCGTCATTGGCGATATAGGCGGAGGTGAAAAGCAGCGCCGCCTCCTTGCCGTGCAGATCGGCCAGCTCGGCCTCCAGCGCGTTGTGATAAACGGTGGTGCCCGAGATGTTCCGCGTGCCGCCCGATCCGGCGCCGGTGGCGTGCAGCGCCTCCTCCATCGCGCCCAGCACCGCGGGGTGCTGCCCCATGCCCAGGTAATCATTGCCGCACCAGACGGTGATTTCCTGCTCGGTGCCATCGGGACGGGTCCAGACCGCAGCCGGGAAATGGCCCTTGCGCCGCTCGATATCGATGAAGGTGCGGTAGCGGCCTTCCTGGTGCAGACGCTCCAGCGCGGACTCGATGGCGGCAGAATAATCCAAGGCGGGCTCCGTTCTTTCCTTCACATATATTCAGCCTTGAATATATATATCCGGATTGCAATGCCATTGCGCATTTCGACGCGCATTCACTTTGACGCGACCCCGCGCCACGACGTTGGCTACGACGTCACGCCACCGAGCTCTTTCAGTCCTGCACGCTCAACGTGCAGGGTCCGGCATCCTTGACGCGTCCCCGGGCGCGCTCGCGGCAGCCCAGCAAGGCAAGCTGCCCCGCGTCCTGCCCCACGCCGATCGCCCATTCGCCGGTGGCAGGCGAAATCGCCAGCGCCTTGGGCGCGTCCTGCGCGGCATAGGTATCGGCGAAGGCGGCGGTGGCGTCGGCGCTCAGTTGCAGCCTACCCTGTTTCCAGCCGCGCGGCAGGATCTCCGCGACGATCTGACAGGGCGGCGTGCCGGTCGCGCGCTTGGCGTTGCAGGCCTTCAGCGCAGAGGCGCGCGCGCTGTCGACGTCGTGGAAATTCGCGCCAGCCACCGTCGCCTCCGACGCCAGCCCCTCGGCGGGGGAGACCGCGACCGCGCCGTAGTATTTCTGCGTGGCCCCCACCTGCTTGAGGATCTGCGGATCGCTCGGCCCCATGAAATCGCGCGGGATCACCCGCACCTCGGCGCCATCGGCCGGATAGAGCATCTTCGTGGCCGCGGCGCCCGACAGCGGCTCGGCCGCCGCCGCCGCCGCGACCGAACCCGATACCAGCAACATCGCCGCGCTGGCCCGCAACACAGTGTTTCTGACCGACATGGGTACTTCCCCTCCGCTTCGGTATATGGCTGACATTAGCCCGGCCACCGACGGGTTTCCACCCACTCAAGGGGCTGGTAGCATTCCCATGGCCGCCAATTGCCGCAAACCACGAAGGAGCGGACACACATGACGCTGGAAAAAGTTCTCGCCCGCATCGACGAAGACCTGCCCGACGCGACCGGGCGCCTGCTGGAACTGCTGCGCATCCCCAGCATTTCCACCGATCCGGATTATGCCGATGCCTGCGCCAATGCCGCCGACTGGCTGGTCGCGGACCTGCGCTCGATCGGGTTCGACGTGCATAAGCGCGCGACCCCCGGCCATCCCATGGTCGTGGGCCACGCCAGGGACGGCAAGGACGGCAAGAACGACGGCCCCCATGTCGTGTTCTACGGCCATTACGATGTGCAGCCGGTCGATCCGCTCGATCTGTGGGACAAGCCACCGTTCGAACCGGCGGTCGAGGATACCGACGCAGGCCGCGTGATCCGCGGGCGTGGTGCAAGCGACGACAAGGGCCAGTTGATGACCTTCGTCGAGGCCTGCCGCGCCTGGAAGGCCGTGAACGGCAGCCTGCCCGCCCGGCTGAGCGTCTTTTTCGAGGGCGAGGAGGAATCCGGCTCGCCTTCGCTCGTGCCCTTCATGAAGGAAAACGCCGACGAGCTGCGCGCCGATGTGGCGCTGATCTGCGACACCGGCATGTTCGACGCCGACACGCCCGGCATCGTGACCATGCTGCGCGGCCTCGTCGGCGAACAGCTGACCATCACCGCCGCGTCCAAGGATCTGCACTCGGGCATGTTCGGCGGCATCGCGATGAACCCGATCCGCGTGCTGGCCCGGATCATCGCCGCGCTGCACGATGCCCAGGGCCGGGTGACGGTGCCGGGGTTCTACGACGGCGTCACCGAGCTGTCCGATGAGATCCGCGCACAGTGGGAAGCGCTCGATTTCGACGCGGACGCCTTCCTGGGCGACGTGGGGCTGTCCAAACCCGCCGGCGAACAGGACCGCCTGCCGCTGGAGATGATCTGGTCGCGCCCCACCTGCGAGGTCAACGGCATCGGCGGCGGCTATCAGGGCAAGGGTTTCAAGACCGTGCTGCCCAGCCACGCCACCGCCAAGATCAGTTTTCGCCTGGTCGGACAGCAGGACCCGCTGAAAATCCGCGAATCGTTCCGCCAGATGGTGCGCGACATGCTGCCCGAGGATTGCGAAGTCGAGTTTCAACCGCATGGTGCCTCCGCCGCCAGCCAGATGTCCACCGACAACCCGCTGTTCGAGAAGGCCCGCGAAGCGCTGAGCGACGAGTGGCCCAACGCGGCCGCCTATGTCGGCAGTGGCGGCTCGATCCCCATAGCGGGACATTTCCGCGACATCCTGGGCACCGATGCCCTGCTGATCGGGTTCGGGCGCGACGACGACCAGATCCACTCGCCCAACGAGAAATACGACATGCGCAGCTTTCACAAGGGCATCCGCAGCTGGGCGCGCGTGCTGGCGCGGCTGGAGGACTGAAGACCCGCGCCGGGGCCGCGATGCGAACCCCGGCCCACAGCCCCGCCGCGGCGGGGCGCGCCTTCGGCAAGGATATTTTGGACCAGAAGAAGCGGGCCAGAAGAAGCA
>NZ_JBRBUA010000098.1:0-24878 GCF_052826345.1 Brevirhabdus sp.
AGCGGCCTGGGCCAATCGACGGCGGCGGGCATCGGCGGCGACCCGATCAAGGGGACCGAGCATATCGACGTGCTGGAAATGTTCCTGGCCGATGACGAGACGCAGAGCATAATCATGATCGGCGAAATCGGCGGCTCGGCCGAAGAAGAAGCCGCGCAGTTCCTGGCCGACGAGAAGAAGCGCGGCCGCTGGAAGCCCACCGCGGGCTTCATCGCCGGGCGCACCGCGCCGCCGGGGCGCCGCATGGGCCATGCGGGCGCCATCGTCGCCGGCGGCAAGGGCGGTGCCGAAGACAAGATCGAAGCGATGAAATCCGCAGGCATCGTCGTTGCCGACAGCCCCGCCGGGCTGGGCGAGGCCGTGCTGAAGGCCATCGGTTAACCCCTTCGCTCCGGCCGGTCGTCCGGCCGGGGCCTCACGTCACAGTCAGGTGTCGCCATGACGGACCAAAGCTCCAACGACCAGTTCCACGCATCTTCCTTCCTGCAAGGCCACAATGCCGAATACATGGAGCAGCTATATGCCCGCTACGTGAACGACCCCCAGGCGGTCGACGAGGCGTGGCAGAAGTTCTTCGCCCAGATGGGCGACGCCGACACCGACGTGCAGCGCGAGGCGACCGGCCCCAGCTGGGCGCGCGCCGACTGGCCCCCCGCCCCAACCGACGATCTGACCGCCGCGCTGGACGGGCAATGGCCCGCCGAGGCCCGCGCGGCAGAGCAGAAGATCCGCGACAAGGCGAAATCCAAGGGCGCGGAGCTGTCGGACGACGATGTGCAAAGCGCGGTGCTGGATTCGATCCGCGCGCTGATGATCATCCGCGCCTATCGCATCCGGGGCCATCTGGCCGCCGATCTGGACCCGCTGGGCATGCGCGAGGACGTGGCCCACCCCGAGCTCGACCCCCGGTCCTACGGCTTCACCGAGGCCGACATGGACCGGCCGATCTTCATCGACAACGTTCTGGGGCTGGAAGTCGCCTCGATGCGCGAGATCCTGACGATCGTGAAGCGCACCTACTGCGGCACCTTCGCGTTGCAATACATGCACATCTCGGACCCCGAGCAATCCGCCTGGCTGAAGGAGCGGATCGAGGGGTTCGACAAGGAAATCCGCTTCACCCGCGAGGGGCGTCGGGCGATCCTCAACAAGCTGGTCGAGGCCGAGGGCTTCGAGAAGTTCCTGCATGTCAAATACATGGGCACCAAGCGTTTCGGCCTGGACGGCGGCGAAAGCCTGATCCCGGCGATGGAACAGGTGATCAAGCGCGGCGGCGCCCTGGGCGTGCGCGAGATCGCCATCGGGATGCCGCATCGCGGGCGCCTGTCGGTGCTGGCAAATGTGATGGGCAAGCCCTACCGCGCGATCTTCAACGAATTCCAGGGCGGCAGCTTCAAGCCCGAGGATGTCGACGGATCGGGGGATGTCAAATACCACCTCGGCGCCTCGTCCGATCGCGAATTCGACGGCAACACCGTGCATCTGTCGCTGACCGCCAACCCCTCCCATCTGGAGGCCGTGAACCCGGTGGTTCTGGGCAAGACCCGCGCCAAGCAGGAACAGCGCGGCGACAAGGACCGCACCAGCGTGCTGCCCGTGCTGCTGCACGGCGATGCGGCCTTTGCCGGCCAGGGCGTTGTGGCGGAATGTTTCGGCCTGTCGGGGCTGACCGGCCACCGCACCGGCGGCACGATGCATATCGTCGTCAACAACCAGATCGGGTTCACCACGGCGCCGCATTACTCGCGCTCCAGCCCCTATCCGACCGATATCGCGCTGATGGTCGAGGCGCCGATCTTCCACGTCAACGGCGACGACCCCGAGGCGGTGGTCCATGCCGCCAAGGTGGCGACCGAGTTCCGCCAGAAGTTCCACAAGGATGTGGTGATCGACATCTTCTGCTACCGCCGCTTCGGTCACAACGAGGGGGATGAGCCGATGTTCACCAACCCCCTGATGTACAAGACCATCAAGAAGCAGAAGACGACGCTGCAACTCTATACCGACCGGCTGATCGCCGACGGGCTGATCCCCGAGGGCGAGATCGAGGACATGAAGGCGCAGTTCCAGTCGCTGCTGAACGAGGAGTTCGAGGCCGGCAAGGAATACCGCCCCAACAAGGCCGATTGGCTGGACGGGCGCTGGTCGCACATGAACCGCCGCGGCGAGGAATATCAGCGCGGCCAGACCGCGATATCCTCGGACACCTTCCAGGAGATCGGCCGCGCCATCACCACCGCGCCCGAGGGCGTGGCGCTGCATCGCACAGTCGAACGCCTGCTCGAGGCCAAGAAGCAGATGTTCGCATCGGGCGAGGGATTCGACTGGGCCACCGGCGAGGCGCTGGCCTTCGGATCTCTGACGCTGGAAAACTATCCCGTCCGCCTGTCGGGGCAGGACAGCACGCGCGGCACCTTCTCGCAGCGCCATTCCGCCCTGATCGACCAAACCACCGAGGACCGTTACTACCCGCTCAACCATATCCGCGACGGACAGGCGCGATATGAGGTGATCGACTCGATGCTGTCGGAATATGCGGTGCTGGGTTTTGAATACGGCTATTCGCTGGCCGAACCCAATGCGCTCGTGGCGTGGGAGGCGCAGTTCGGTGATTTCGCCAACGGCGCGCAGATCATGTTCGACCAGTTCATTAGCTCGGGCGAATCCAAATGGCTGCGCATGTCGGGCCTGGTGACGCTGCTGCCGCATGGCTATGAAGGCCAGGGCCCGGAACATTCCTCCGCCCGGCTGGAACGGTTCCTGCAGATGTGCGGCGGCGACAACTGGATCGTGGCGAATTGCACCACGCCCGCGAACTACTTCCACATCCTGCGCCGCCAGCTGCACCGGACCTTCCGAAAGCCGCTTGTGCTGATGACGCCGAAATCGCTGCTGCGCCACAAGCTGGCCGTGTCGCGCGCCGAGGATTTCACCGAAGGGTCGTCCTTCCACCGTGTGCTCTGGGATGATGCGCAAAAGGGCAACTCGGACACCACGCTGGCCCCCGACGCCGATATCCGCCGCGTCGTGATGTGTTCCGGCAAGGTCTATTACGACCTGCTGGAAGAACGCGACAAGCGCGGCATCCAGGATGTCTACCTGCTGCGCATCGAGCAATTCTACCCCTTCCCCGCGCTCAGCCTCGTCAAGGAGCTGGAGCGGTTCAAGGACGCCGAGATCCTGTGGTGCCAGGAAGAGCCCAAGAACCAGGGCGCCTGGAGCTTCATCGAACCGAACATCGAATGGGTTCTGTCGCGGCTCGATGCCCGCCACACCCGGCCCCGCTACGTCGGGCGCGCCGCTTCGGCCTCGCCTGCGACGGGTCTGGCCAGTCAGCATAAATCCCAACAACAGGCGCTGGTCGACCAAGCGCTGACCATCGAAGGGTAATCAAATGAGCACCGAAGTCCGCGTTCCCACCCTGGGCGAAAGCGTCACCGAGGCCACCGTCGCCACATGGTTCAAGAAACCGGGCGACAGCGTCGCGGTGGACGAAATGCTGTGCGAGCTGGAAACCGACAAGGTGACGGTGGAGGTTCCCTCCCCCACCGCCGGCACCCTGGAGGAGATCGTGGCCGAGGAAGGCACCACCGTGGGCGTCGACGCGCTGCTGGCCAACATAGCCGAAGAAGGCAACGCGGGCCCCGAAGAGACGACGCCCAAGACGACGAGCGCGGCGAAGCCCGCCGCGGCGGGTTCTGCCGAGGCTGCATCGGGGGCCGCATCCGGCGCCCCCGCGCCCGCGGCTTCGGGCACCGCATCGGGGGGCGGCACGCTCGACGTCATGGTTCCCACGCTGGGCGAATCGGTGACCGAGGCGACGGTCGCCTCGTGGTTCAAGAAACCGGGCGACACCGTCGCGCAGGATGAAATGCTGTGCGAGCTGGAAACCGACAAGGTGTCGGTCGAGGTGCCCTCGCCCGCCGCAGGCGTTCTGGGCGACATACTGGCCGCCGAGGGTGAAACGGTCGAAGCGGGCGGCAGGCTCGCCACGCTGCGCGCCGAAGGCGCCGCCGCCGGGGCCGCCAGCGCCGAAGAGGTCGCACCGCCCCCGCCCGCCGCCGATACCGGCAGCCCGGCGCGCGATGCCGCCGCCGGCGATGTCGAACACGCCCCCAGCGCCAAGAAGCTGATGGCCGAGCATAACCTGACCGCCGATCAGATCACCGGCACCGGCCGCGACGGTCGCATCATGAAGGAAGACGTGCAAAAGGCGATCGAAGGCGGCGCGCAGGCCGGGCGCCCCGCCGATACCGCGCGCCCCGCCCAGGCGCCGGCTCAGGCGCCCGCCGCCCCCGCGCAAGCCCCCCGCGCCCCCGTGGCCGCCGAAGACAGCGCCCGCGAGGAACGGGTCAAGATGACCCGCCTGCGCCAGACCATCGCGCGCCGCCTGAAGGAAAGCCAGAACACCGCCGCGATGCTGACCACCTACAACGAGGTGGACATGACCGCGGTGATGGAGCTGCGCAACGAATACAAGGATCTGTTCCTCAAGAAACACGGCGTGAAGCTCGGCTTCATGTCGTTCTTCGTCAAAGCCTGCTGCCACGCGCTGGCCGAGGTGCCGGACGTGAACGCCGAGATCGACGGCACCGACGTGATCTACAAGAACTACGTGCACATGGGCGTGGCCGTGGGCACGCCCTCGGGGCTGGTGGTGCCGGTGGTGCGCGACGCCGACGCGATGGGCTTCGCCGCCATCGAGAAGAAGATCGCCGAGCTTGGCCTGCGCGCCCGCGACGGCAAGCTCAGCATGGCCGAGATGCAGGGCGGCAGCTTCACCATTTCCAACGGCGGGGTCTACGGCTCGCTCATGTCCTCGCCGATCCTGAACCCGCCGCAGTCGGGCATTCTGGGAATGCACAAGATCCAGGACCGCCCCGTCGCCATCGGCGGCAAGGTGGAAATCCGCCCGATGATGTATCTGGCGCTGAGCTACGATCACCGGATCGTCGACGGCAAGGGCGCGGTGACCTTCCTCGTCCGGGTGAAAGAGGCGCTGGAGGATCCGCGCCGCCTGCTGATGGATCTGTAAGGAGGCGAGAGGGGCGGCACCGCCTGCCCCTCCGCGCCCCCATTCGTCCTCGTGGCGGGGGCAATCCATGCTACCGTGCGACTGCCCCGACCAGCGGAGAGATGTGAAATGCCCAGCGAACTGTCGATCCTCGTCCTCTATGGCCTCTGGGTCATGCTTGTCATCCTGATGCCGGTGCTGATGGCGATGCCGCAGCTTGGCCTGGGCTATCTGGTCTCGCCGCGCGATGAACAGCGCAGGCTACACGGCCGCGCCGCCCGGATGGAACGCGCGCTCGCCAATTCGGTGGTCGCGATGGCCCTGTTCGCCCCCGCGGTGCTCATCGTCTTCGTCAGCGCCTCCTCTTCGACCGGCACGCTGATCGCGGCGAACCTGTTTCTGCTGGCGCGCGTGGCCTATGTCGCGGTCTATGTCGCGGGCATTGCCTGGCTGCGCACGCTGCTGTGGGTGACCGGCCTGCTCTGCACGGCCTATATCTATATCGCGGCGCTCTGACGCGCGCGACCGGCGGCGAAAGGACAAGAGGGCATGGCACAGGAACTTCTGGCTCTGGGGCTCGCGGCGCTTCTACAGGCGGTGCAGTTCCTGCTGATGGCGGTGCCCGCGAACCGCGAACTCGGCCCCGGCTACACCATGTCGGCGCGGGATCGTCCGCCGTCGCGCGAACCCTCGGTCTTCACCCAGCGGATGCGCCGGGCGATGGACAACCACTTCGAAGGGCTGATCCTGTTCACCATTGCCGTTGTGGTCGTGGTGCAGGGCGGACAATCCAGTGCGCTGACGGCGGGTGCGGCCTGGGTCTATCTGATCGCGCGTGTGGCCTACATCCCCGCCTACGCCTTCGGCTGGCGGCCGGGGCGTTCGCTGATCTGGGTCGTGGGCTTCGCCGCCACCCTGCTGATGATCCTGGCCGCGCTGATCCAGGGTCTTGTCTAAGACGATGTGACGCCCCGACCGGGGCAGAAGGAGAATTCAATGGCAAGTTACGACGTTATCGTGATCGGCAGTGGCCCCGGCGGCTACGTCTGCGCCATCCGCTGCGCCCAGCTGGGCCTGAAAACCGCCTGCGTCGAGGGCCGCGAGACGCTGGGCGGCACCTGCCTGAACGTGGGCTGCATTCCCTCGAAGGCGTTGCTGCACGCGACCCACATGCTGCATGAGGCCGAGCATAACTTCTCCAAGATGGGCCTGAAGGGCAAATCGCCCTCGGTCGACTGGAAGCAGATGCTGGCCTACAAGCAGGAGACGATCGAGACCAACACCAAGGGAATCGAATTCCTGTTCAAGAAGAACAAGATCGACTGGCTGAAGGGCTGGGGGTCCATCCCGCAGGCGGGCCGCGTCAAGGTCGGCGACGAGGTGCATGAGGCGAAGAATATCGTCATCGCCACCGGATCGGAAAGCTCCGCCCTGCCCGGCGTCGAGGTCGACGAGAAGATCGTGGTCACCTCCACCGGCGCGCTGGAGCTTGCCTCGGTGCCCAAGAAGATGGTGGTGATCGGTGCCGGCGTCATCGGGCTGGAGCTGGGTTCCGTCTATGCGCGGCTGGGCGCGGAGGTGACGGTGGTCGAATATCTCGACGCCATCACCCCCGGCATGGACGCCGAGGTGCAGAAGACGTTTCAGCGCACGCTCAAGAAACAGGGGCTGAGCTTCGTCATGGGCGCGGCCGTCCAGGGTGTCGAGGTCAAGGGAAAGAAGGCCAGCGTCCGCTACAAATCCCGCAAGGACGACAGCGAGGCGACGCTCGATGCCGACGCGGTGCTGGTGGCGACCGGGCGCAGGCCCTTCACCGACGGTCTGGGGCTGGAGGATCTGGGCGTCGCGCTGACCGCGCGCGGGCAGGTCAAGACCGATGCGCATTGGGCCACCTCGGTCAGGGACATCTACGCCATCGGCGATGCGATCGAGGGGCCGATGCTGGCCCACAAGGCCGAGGATGAGGGCATGGCCGTGGCCGAAGTGCTGGCCGGCAAGGCGGGGCATGTGAACTACGGCGTGATCCCGGGCGTGATCTATACCCATCCCGAAGTCGCCACCGTGGGCCTGACCGAGGAACAGCTCAAGGCCGAGGGCCGTGCCTACAAGGCGGGCAAGTTCTCCTTCATGGGCAACGGCCGGGCCAAGGCGAATTTCGCCGCCGACGGTTTCGTCAAGATCCTGGCCGACAAGACGACCGATCGCATTCTCGGCGCGCATATCATCGGGCCGATGGCCGGCGATCTGATCCACGAAATCTGCGTCGCGATGGAATTCGGCGCGGCCGCGCAGGATCTGGCGATGACCTGCCATGCCCACCCGACCTATTCCGAGGCGGTGCGCGAAGCCGCGCTGGCCTGCGGCGACGGCGCCATCCACAGCTGATGCGCCGGGCGTCCGCCTGAGGCCGTGGATATTTGAAACCAGAAGAAAGTGCGGCGGGCGCGCCTCGCTTCTTCTGGTCGGAAATATCCGCGGGGGAGCGCCCGAAGGGCCGGCGGGGGCGGCAGCCCCCTACCCCACCAGCAGCTTCAACCCCTGGGTGACATCCGCGCGCACGGCCAGCCGCAAGCTCGGCTCGTCCCCCGCTTTCAGCGCGGCGATGATGAGGCGGTGGTTATGCGGGGCCTCGGTGCGTTGCAGCCGATCGTAAAGCGTGGCCATCGTCGGGCCCAGTTGCAGCCAGACCGTTTCCGCCATCGCCAGCATCGCGGGCGCCTGGGCGCGCAGGTAGAGGCTGCGGTGAAACTCCAGATTGGTACGGATATAGCCCGCCGCGTCCTGCTTGACGATGGTTTCGGCGATCACCGACTGCATCGCCTGCAACCTGTCGATCAGCGCCAGATGCGCGCGGGGCAGCGCGCGTGCGGCCAGTTCCGGCTCCAGCAGGGCGCGCAGCGCTGCCAGCTCCTCGATGCGGTCCGACGACAGTTCCGGCGTGCTGACGCGGCCCGACGAGGACAGGGTCAGCGCGCCTTCGGCGACCAGGCGGCGCAGCGCCTCGCGCACCGGCGTCATCGAAACGCCGAAGCGGCGCGCCAGACCGCGCAGCGTCAGCGCCTGCCCGGGCGGCAACTCCCCGTGCATGATCTGGACGCGCAGGCTGCGGTACAGCCGGTCATGCGCGGCGCTGGTCGAATCACCTGGTCTGGATTGCATCAACATGGCGGGCAGAGTGCGGCGCCGCGATCAGCCGGTCAACTCGAACCGCCAGCGGTGCAGCGCATTGCCCTCGGTCCTGAGCCAGCCGCGCTGCGCGGCGTGATCGGGAAACAGATCCTCCACCACCCGCCAGAAGGCGCGCGAATGATCCATATGCGCCAAATGCGCGACCTCATGCGCGGCGACATACTCCAGCACCGCGGGCGGCGCCATGATCAGACGCCATGAATACATCAGCCGCCCGTCGCTGGAACACGACCCCCAGCGCGATCTGGTGTCGCGCAGCGCGATCTGGCTGTAGCCGCGCCCCAGGCGCGCGGCGAAGCGGTCGCTGGCCGCGGTCAGCCGGATGCGGGCGCTTTCGCGCAGAAAAGCCCTGAGCGCGGGCAGCGCGCGCGCCTCGTCCGGGGGGACGTAAAGCGCGCCGTCGCGGTAGATCACGGATCTGCGCGCGCCCGGTTCCGCGGCGCGCAACGCCACCTCGCGCCCCTCGAAGGGCAAGGCCGTACCCGCGACGGCGAACGCCGGTTCAAGCTGGCGCGCCAGATGCCCGCGCAGCCAGCCGGCCTTTTCCCGCGCAAAGGCCATCGCCGCCGCCTCGCTCACCCCCCGCGGCATCGACAGGGTCACCCGGCCATCCAGCCGCGACACACGCAACGACAGTCGCCTTGCCCGTGCCGAGCGGCGCAGGATCACGGTGACCGGGGGCTCTCCGGGCAGTTCCAGCCTATCGGGCATGGTCCGTCATGGTGCTCTCCTCGCGGCCCCGGCGCCTGTGATCGGGGCCTGTGTCAGCATTGCGTCGGCATGCCGGGCGGCGCAAGACGCAAAAGGCTTTACACCGGGGCGACCATGTGGCACCTGACGCCGAATTCGCTCAGCTCCGATGATGAAAGGGGACCACTCATGCCCAAAGAGGAATGGGGCGTCAAGCGCGTCTGTCCGACCACCGGCAAGCGCTTTTACGACCTGAACAAGAATCCGATCGTCAGCCCCTATACGGGCGAGGTCGTGGTGCTGGAAACCAGCAGCAAGTCGCGGACGATGGTCGCCGACAAGCCCGACAAGAAGGCCATGCAGGCGCAGGTCGAGGGCGATGAGGAAACGACGCTGGAAGATGACGACGACGCCGACGTCGATCTGGGCGATGACGTCCTGGACGATGAAGACGACGATACGGTCGCGCTCGACGATCTGGCCGACGTGGCCAAGGACGACGACGACGACAGCTGAAAAAACTCAGGCCGCGAGGGGGCGTTTTTCGCTTGCGCCCCTTCGACGGCTTGCCTAAACAGCGTGGCGCGGGCGGTTCGCTGGCCGCACACGGCAAGGGGCCTTAGCTCAGTTGGGAGAGCGCTTGCATGGCATGCAAGAGGTCAGGGGTTCGACCCCCCTAGGCTCCACCATCCCCTTTTCATGACCATCACCGCGCCTTCGGGCCGCGCCGCCCCTGCGGGGCGTCATCCCTTCTTGCGGTCGTCGATCACGTTCATCGAGGCCAGGCCGCTGCTTCCAAGGTCGGTCGTGGCGAAGGGCCCGCCGTGGCACATCTGGGCGGGATCGTGCGGATCGGCGGGTTCAGCCGCAGTCAGCACCTGATCGGCGAATTGCTCGGCGTTGTCCTGCGGCCGGTAACCCAGGAAACCGGCGCGCGCATTGTCCACCGGGGCGCGGTCGTTGGCCGAGACACCGTAGACGATGGAAAAGCCCGTGACGGGCGTGGTGATCGCGGCCTGCACCAGCCGCACCAGATCGCCGTAGGACAGCCAGCTGCCCAGCGCGCGCGTGTTGTTGACCTGCGCGCAGGACAGAATTCTCATGCAGACCGATTCGACCCCCTTCTTGTCCCAGTAGAGACTGGCCAGATCCTCGGCGAAGCATTTGGCCAGGCCATAATAGGTGTCCGGCCGGTGCGGCGCGTCGGTGCCGATGAAATCGGTCTTGGGGTGCATGCCCACCGCGTGGATCGAGCTGGCGTAGACCACGCGGCGCACGCCCTGCCGCGCCGCCGCTTCCCAGATGTTGTAGCAGCCGACGATGTTGGATTTCAGGATGTCGTCGAACGGCGCCTCGTCACCGATGGCACCGAAATGCACCACCATCTCGGCGCCGTCGAGCAGGCGCTCCATCGCGGCCAGGTCGGACAGATCGGCGCTGACGTAATCCTCGCCGTCGTAGAGCATGCCGATCTCGTCGGGCAGATCGCTGGACACCAGCGCATCGGCCAGGCGGCTCAGCGGCTCTCTGAGGTAGGATCCAAGGCGGCCCGCGGCCCCTGTCAGCACAATCTTTTTCACCGCGTCCCCCTTCGGCATGACGTGTCGGGGTCAGGATGCCTGTTCGGTCAGGGTGCGTTCAAGCGCATTCGTCACATGGGCGTGCATCCGCGCCGCAGCGCTTTCGCCGTCACCGCGCGCCATGTCGCGAAAGATCGCCTCATGTTCCTTCCATACCGCGATGGTCATGCCCGGGTTGCTCAGCACATCGCGCATGCCGCGTTGAAGGTGGCGCCAGTTCAGCCTCATCGAGGCGCCCAGCATCCCGTTGCCCGACAATTCGTAGATCAGCCCGTGAAAATCCATGTCGGCCTGGATCGCCAGCGGGGCGGAACCCTGCGCGATGGCCTGCTTGCCCGCCTCGATGATGGCGCGCCCGCGCAGGATGGCGTCCTGGCCAAGGCGCGGCACCGCAAGTCGTACGGCCAGCGGGTCGACGGCGGAGCGGAATTCATAGATCTCGCGCAGCATGTCCGGGCCCACGGGTGCCACGGTGACGCCGCGTCGGCCGGTATCCTGCACGAAGCCTTGCGTCTTGAGCAGTGCGATTGCGCTGTTCACCGGCTGGCGGGAGACCTGCAACCGCGCGGCCAGCTCGTCCTGCGCCAGACGCGCGCCGGGCTTGAACTGCCCGGTGCAGATCGCGTCCAGCAACGCGTCATAGGTTTTTTCCACCAACGACCTGGCAGGCTCGATCGCTTGCATTCCGGCGTCCTTTCGCGCTGCGCGTCGTCCCGACCCTAGGTCCAGTTGACAGGAGGTGCAATTTCATATTTCGTATACGAAATTCCTTATGCGTTGGGAGGCGTGATGGCACAGCCAGTTCGGGTACTGTTGGCGAAGGTCGGTCTGGACGGGCACGATCGGGGCGTGAAGGTGGTGGCGCGCACGTTGCGCGATGCGGGGATGGATGTGATCTATTCCGGGCTGCACCGCTCCCCCGAGGAGGTCGTGAGCGCCGCGGTGCAGGAGGATGTGGACATCCTGGGCGTGAGCCTGCTGTCGGGCGTGCAGATGACCGTCTTTCCCAAGATCCTGAAGATGCTCAAGGAGCAGAACGCCGACGACATGATCATCGTCGCGGGCGGCGTGATGCCCGACGAGGATGTCGAGGAGCTCAAGAAGATGGGCGTGGCGGAGGTTTTGCTTCAGGATACGCCGCCGCAACAGATCGTGGATCGGCTGACGCAACTGGTCGACGAACGCGGCCCGCGGTAAGGGGCGCACAAATGGAACAGTGGAGCTTTCCCCCCCGCTACGACAACAGCTACCTGCCCGATCCGTCCAGCCGCTACTGGTTCGAGCGGCGCGAGACGATGCCCGCGGGAGAGCGCGACGCCGCGATCCTCAGGCGCCTGCAAGAGGTCTGCGCCTATGCCTATGAAAAGGCGCCCTTCTACAGGGAAAAATGGGATGAGGCCGGATTTCACCCCAGCCAGCTGAAGACGCTGGAGGATTTCGAGACCCGCGTGCCGGTGGTCGAAAAGGCCAATCTGCGCCGGTCGCAGACCGCGCATCCGCCCTTCGGCAACTACCTCTGCGTGCCCGAGTCGGAGGTCTTTCACGTCCACGGCAGTTCCGGCACCACCGGACGGCCCACGGCATTCGCCATCGGGCGCGACGACTGGGACGCCATCGCCAATGCGCACGCCCGGATCATGTGGGCGATGGGGCTACGGCCGGGCGACACGATCTGCGTGGCCGCCGTCTTCAGCCTTTACATGGGCAGCTGGGGCGCGCTCGTGGGGGCCGAACGGCTGGGCGCCAAGGCCTTTCCCTTCGGCGCGGGGGCGGCCGGCATGTCGGCGCGCTGTGCGCAATGGCTCGACATGCTGAAACCGGCGGCCTTCTACGGCACGCCGACCTATGCGCTGCACTTGGCCGATGTCGCCAGGGAGAACGGCCTGAACCCGCGCGATTTCGGGCTGAAGGTGATGTTCTTTTCCGGCGAACCCGGCGCCTCCATCCCCGGCATCCGCGACCGGATCGAAGAGCTTTACGGCGCGCGCGTCTACGACAGCGGCTCGATGGGCGAGATGACGCCGTGGATGCATCTGGGCGGCGCCGAGGGCAGCGAGGGCATGCTGTGCTGGCAGGATGTCGTCTATACCGAGGTCTGCGACCCCGAAACCAACGCCCGCGTGCCCTACGGCCGCCGCGGCACGCCGATCTACACCCATCTCGAACGCAGCTCGCAGCCGATGATCCGGCTGAAATCGGGCGATCTGGCGCTGTGGGAACAGGGCCCGACGCCCTGCGGGCGGACCTATCCGCACCTTCCCATGGGGATCGTGGGGCGGATCGACGATCAATTCACCATCCGGGGTGAGAACGTGTATCCGAGCGAGATCGACGCCGCGCTGAACCAGTTGCGCGGCTATGGCGGCGAGCATCGGATCATCATATCGCGCGACGCCCGGATGGATGAGCTGGTCGTGCGGGTCGAGGCCGACTCCGCCGTCGCGCAGAAGGGCGACGCCGCGATGGAGGCGTTCCGGCGCGAGGCGTCGGATTATCTGCAACGGCTGATCGGCGTGCGCACCAATGTCGAGCTGGCGCCGCAGAACTCCATCGAGCGCACCGATTTCAAGGCGCGTCGGGTGATCGACAACCGCGAGATCCTGCAACAGGCGATGGCCCAGCAGGAAAAGGCGCGCTCATGAAGAAAAGCTACATCCCCTCTGACGATCTGGTGCCGCGGATCGTGGCGGGCGAACGCTGGGCCGTGGCGCGGCTGATCTCGCGCGCCGAGGCCGGGGTGCAGGAAGCCCGCCCCGCCTTGGGCGAGGTCTACCGCCGCGCGGGCCGCGCCCAGGTGATCGGCATCACCGGCGTGCCGGGCAGCGGCAAATCCACCATGGTCGCGCAGCTGGTCAAGAAGCTGCGCGCCGAAGGCAAGCGCGTGGGCGTCGTCGCCATCGACCCCTCCAGCCCCTATTCGGGCGGCTCGATCCTGGGCGACCGCATCCGCATGTCGGACCTGGCGCTGGACGAGCATGTCTTCGTCCGCTCCATGGCCACGCATGGCGCGGTGGGGGGCATGGCACATGCCGCGCTCGACGTGGTCGACGTGCTCGACATGGCGGGCTTCGAGGTCATCATCATCGAGACGGTGGGCGTGGGCCAGGACGAGGTGGAAATCGCCAATGCCTCGCATTCCACCGTCGTCGTTTCCGCCCCCGGGCTGGGCGACGAGGTGCAGGCGATCAAGGCCGGCATTCTGGAAATCGCCGATGTGCATGTCGTCTCGAAATGCGACCGATCAGATGCGAACCGTACGATCACCGACCTGAAGATGATGCTCAAGGACGGGCTGACGCACGACAGGATCGGCGGCTGGATACCCCCGGTGGTCGGCGTCAGCTCCTACAACGCAAGCGGCTTCGACGAGCTGGTGGAGGCATTGAGCCGCCATCATGCCCTGCTGGACACGCCCGAGGGCCGCGCCCGGCGCGAGGGCATCGCCCAGTTCCGCCTGACCAAGGCATCCGAGACGCTGGTGCTGGAAGGCTTCCGCGCCGCCCAGTCCGACAATATCGCCAGCAGCCGCAAGGCACTGGCAGCACGTGAAAGCGACCCCTACAGCGCGGCCGAAGCGCTGGTTCACGCCTATGCGGGAGAAGCGAAAAGATGAAAGACACGATTTCCAAGACCGATCCCGAAGAGCTGGAACGCGCCTACAAGGAGTGGGAGGCCAATGAGGTCGCCGCCTTCCTCAAGCGCGCGCCCGAGCGGCGCGAGGCCTTCTTCACCCAGTCCGGCCTGCCGATCAAGCGCACCTACACCGCCGCCGATATCGCCGACACACCGGCCGAGGATATCGGCCTGCCCGGCCAGTACCCGTTCACCCGTGGCCCCTACCCCACGATGTACCGCGGCCGCAACTGGACCATGCGCCAGATCGCGGGCTTCGGCGTGGCCGAGGACACCAACAACCGCTTCAAGTTCCTGATCGAACAGGGGCAGACCGGCCTTTCGACGGATTTCGACATGCCCACGCTGATGGGCTATGACAGCGACCATCCGATGTCCGAGGGCGAAGTGGGCCGCGAGGGCGTGGCCGTGGACACGCTGGCGGACATGGAGGCGCTCTTCGACGGCATCGACCTGGAGGAGATCTCCGTCTCGATGACGATCAACCCGTCGGCGTGGATCCTGCTGGCGATGTATATCGCGCTGGCCGAAAAGCGCGGGCTGGACCTGAACAAGCTGTCGGGCACGGTGCAGGCCGATATCCTCAAGGAATACATGGCGCAGAAGGAATACATCTTTCCGATCGCGCCGTCGGTGCGGATCGTGCGCGACATGATCGCCTACAGCGCGAAGACGATGAAGCGCTACAACCCGATCAACATCTCGGGCTATCACATCTCCGAGGCCGGGTCCTCGCCGCTGCATGAGGCGGCGTTCACGCTGGCCAATCTGATCGTCTATGTCGACGAGGTCACCAAGACCGGCATGGATGTCGATGACTTCGCGCCGCGGCTGGCCTTCTTCTTCGTCTGCCAGAACGATTTCTTCGAGGAGGTCGCCAAGTTCCGCGCGCTGCGCCGCTGCTACGCCAAGATCATGAAGGAACGCTTCGGCGCGAAAAAGCCCGAGTCGATGCGCCTGCGCTTCCACTGCCAGACGGCGGCGGCCACGCTGACCAAGCCGCAGTATATGGTCAACGTCATCCGCACCTCGATGCAGGCGATGGCGGCGGTGCTGGGCGGCGCGCAGTCGCTGCACACCAACGGCTATGACGAGGCCTTCGCCATCCCCACCGAGGACGCGATGCGCATGGCGCTGCGCACCCAGCAGGTGATCGCGCATGAAACCAACGTCACCAGTACCGTCGACCCGCTGGGCGGCTCCTACTACGTGGAATCGCTGACCAATGAGTACGAGGCCAGGATCTTCGAGATCCTCGACGAGATCGAGGAGCAGGGCGGCACCATCAAGCTGATCGAGGAGGGCTGGTTCCAGAAGCACATCGCCGATTTCGCCTATGACACCGCGCTGCGCAAGCAGTCGGGCGAAAAGCCGGTGATCGGCGTGAACTGCTACCAGATGGACGAGCGGGACGTGAAGATCGAGACGCACCCCTACGACGCCCAGACCGCCGCGCGGCAGATCGCCCGCACCACCCGCGTGCGCGCCGAGCGCGACGAGGATGAGATCCAGCGCCTGCTGAACGATCTGGTCGAGGTTGCCAAGGACGACAGCAAGAATATCATGCCCGTCACCATCGAGCTGGTGCGCAAGGGCGCCACGATGGGCGATATCGTCGAGAAACTGAAAGCCGTCTGGGGCACTTACCGCGAAACGCCCGTATTCTAGACCGAGCCGGGCGCGAAGGAGACATAATGCTGACCACCCTGCCCTTTGACGGCACCGCGCCCGCCATCGCATCCGCACCGACACACGCAGGCCCCGGCGCGGCGGTGCTGGGGCGCGCCACCATCGGGCGCGCGCCCTGGCTCGGGCGTTCCGCCGTGATCCGCGCGGACGGCCACTACGTAAGCATCGGGGACGATATGCATCTTGGCGCCGATGCGACCGTGCATATCGTGCACGAGATGCTGCCGTGCATCATCGGGCACCGCGCCACCATCGGGCAAGGCGCGGTCGTGCACGCCTGCACGCTGGGCGACGACTGCCTGATCGGACCCGGCGCGATCGTGCTGGATGCGGCGGTTCTGGGCGACGGCGTCGTGTTGGACGAAGGCGCGGTCGTCTTTCCGCGCAGCCAGCTCGAAGGCGGCTGGCGCTACGCCGGCGCACCCGCCAAACCGGTGGAGCGGATCGACGGCGATGCGCTGCGCGAATGCCACCGGCAGGCGCGTGCAGCTACGGTCGCGGCAGAAACGGGTGCAGAAACGGCTCCAGAAACGGGCGCTGGGCCCGCCGCCGTATCCGGCCAGGCCGAGGGCTCAGCCCGCTTCGTCGCCGACAATGCCCTTTTATCAGGCGCGATCCGCTTCGCGCCCGACTCCAGCATCTGGTTCGGCTGCACCCTGAGGGGGGGTGCGTCGGGCATCGCCCTCGGCGCGCGCTCCAACATCCAGGACAACGCGAAGCTCGACGCCACGCAGGGCGCGATCCGCATCGGGGCGGATGTCACCATAGGGCACAACGCCACCTTGGCCGCCTGCGACATAGCCGACGGATCGCTGATCGGCATCGGCGCACGCGTGGCGCCGGGCACGGTGGTGGAAACCGGCGCGCTGCTGGCCGCCGGTGCGCAAACCGAACCGGACCAGCTGCTGGGGGCGGGGTATCTCTGGGCCGGTCGCCCCGCGCGCCGCAAACGCGCGCTGACCGAGGAACAGCGCGCCGCGCTGCGCGAGACGATCCCCGCCTATTGCGGCTACGCCCTGTCGTTCGCAAAGGCGCAGAAGGCCAAGGGCTAATTGCAGCGCACGAGGAACTGGTTGGGCCTGAAGGCCGCTTTCCAGGGTGCGGGATCGATGACGAGCGATTCGCGGAACACCTCCCGGCAGCCCGCATCGCGCAGGCGCCGCAACCGGTCCCAGCGGGCGTTGTCCAGATCGTAGACGTAATCGAGCGCAACCCCCATGCAGGTTCGCAGCGCAGCGATATCGGCATAGGGATCGGCCTCCCACTGCGAGGCACAGGGCTGGACCTCATCCGAGGCGAGCCCGAAGAGATCGACGAACCGCGCCGCATTGGGCGCGTTGCGGAAGATGTAGTAAGGCACCATCCCCGCCTGGATCGACGCGATCGTGACCGCCGGTCGCGGATCGCGCGCCAGGACCGCAAGCACCCCGTCCACGAAGGTGATGTCACGCGCGTGAATGCTGTTGAAACGCTCCGCCCAAGCGGGCTTGTAGCGCTCGACCCCTGCCTCATAGGGATATGCCAGAGGCAGCCCGCCCGTCGCCTGCCGCGCCAATAGCGCGATGTCGAGCACGCTCGCCGCCATGACCAGCCCCATCAGCCAGACCAACCGGCGCGGCCGGAGCGACAGCGCGACGAGCAGGAACAGGAAAACGAAAACAGGCGTCAGGAACCGCCCCGCCTCCATCCAATCGCCGCCCGCGGCCACGGCGAACAGGAGGATCGCCAGGCTGAGCGAGAGCAGCGCGTGGCGGAATTCACCCAGACTGTCCCCGGGTGCCGCGCCGTCTTCCCCTCCGTCCCTCTCTTCCCCGCCTGCCCCGGCGCCCCGCTGCCCGAGCGCCAGCAGCAGGAACCCGAAGCTCAGCAGGCCCGTCGCGGGCACCGAACGGGCAGTGTCGACCAGATACCCCAGCCCCTGCTGAACGCGCCGGGAAAGCGGCAGCGCCTGCTTGGCATAGACCGTGTTGGGAAAGACATGCAGCCCCAGCGACAGGCGAAAGACCGTCGCCACCGCCACCGCCGCCCCCAGCACAAGCAACAGCCGCAGCAGGGCGCCGCGCCGCGGCGACAGCCACAGATGCAGCACGCCCGCACAGACCAGCACCAGCGCGCCCTCCGGCCGGGTAAGGCTGATCAGAACGGCCCCCGCCGCGACCGGCAGCGCCGCCCGCGCGCCCGGCCTCGACACGAACCGCGCCGTCACCATGGCCTGCCCCAGCAGAACCAGCAGATAGAGGGAATTTTCCATCCCCGACAGCGCCCAGTAGAGCGGCGCGGGCAGCAGGACGGCCAGAACCGCAACCCATGCTGTCAATCGCTGCATGCGCAGATAGGCAAACAGCACACCCCCCGCGAGCAAATGCAGCACCAGGCTGACGACCGGGCCGTTTGCCGCGCTCATCGTGCCGAGCACGGCCGATACCAGCGCCAACAGCGCCGTATAGGCGAGCGAGCTCGACTGCTCCAGCAGCGCACCGCTGTAGTTGACGACGCCGCGCCCCGCCGCCATCGCATCGGCCACATGATAGGTGATATGGCTGTCGTCGCGCCCGGTATAGCCCAGCACCACCACCGCCAGCGGCACCAGCGCCATCGCCGATACCCCGACGATCCACGCCGCATCCTGATCGCGCATCCGGTTCCCCTGTCGTCCCACGTGTCCGACCTACGCGCCGCGCGGTGCGATCACAAGAAAACCGGGCCGATGCCGGAAACCCCGCCGCTGGCTGTGGCGGGCGCGCAAGACCCCCGGGGCGCCCGGCGCGCGGCCGCCACGGCTACCAAAGCCGGAACCGCTTTTTCCTGCGGGCAAAGCCGAAGCCGATCTTTTCGTTCTCATGAACCGGAAAATCATGCTTGGCCAGATAGCTGCGAACGACGGACTTATAGACCTCATTCTTGATGTCCGCCCGCAACGTCAGGAATTTCCGCACCACCGCCACATCCAGAAACGGATAGCGCGCCTCCATCCCGAAGGAACCGGCGACCATTTCCTCCTTGGCCAGATACGCCGCCTGCGTGCTGCCGAAGAACGAAGACCACGGGAACCGCCCCAGCAGGTTCTGCGGATAAAGCCCGCCGAAGTTGCTGTGCGAATAGAACTTTCGTCCCTGATAGCCGTAATCCGAAAAGATCTCGTCCGCGCCGCTGCCCGAAAGGTAGACGAGCGCGCCGTTTTCCTTGGCCTTGGCGCAGACGCCGGCCAGGATCAGCGCCGCCTTGTCGGTATGAACGCTCTTGTTGACCTCCAGCCGTTCGCCGTCGTCGTTGACGATGAAATAGGGCTCGTCCTCGACATGGTCCTTGAGCCACCGGCGCCATTTGTCGACATCCAGATCCTCTTGCGGGATGGTGATGGCGCGATTTCCCGAGGCCTCGACCGCCTTGATGCGCCCGGCGATCACCTCGGGGTTTTCACGCCCCTCCACGGTGACCGACATGAAGCGCGCGCCCTGCGCGATCAGCGAGGCGGCGATGGCGCCGCTGTCGTAGCCGCTGGACAGCCCGACGAAGGGCGTGCCGCGCAGATGGCGCACGCGTTTCGCCACGGCCGCGTCGAAGGCGGAGAACCACCCCTCGATGTCGCTGTCGTGCTGGGCGATGTTGAACAGATAGGTCTCCGCCGACACGATGCTGCTTCCGTCGAGCGCATATTCGACGAAATGATTGGGGCGCAGCGGGTGGATTCCCTCGAATCCCAGCGCCGTCAGGGCATCGCGATAGCTGGCAAAGCCGAAATCATCCCCTTTGGAGCCGAAGAACAGCGGCTTGGTCCCGAAGCAGTCGCGCGCCGCGTAGAGCGTTCCCTTTCTGAAATCGACGATCAGGATCGCGTATTCGCCGTCAAGGTCGCGGAAGAGGCCGGTGCCCTTTTCCAGGTATTGATCGTGCAGATAACGCGCCTCGCTGTCGTAATCGTCGGGGCAGTTGTAGATTTCGCCGTTGAACAGCACGACGATCTCGCCGTTGTCCGGCACATAGGGCTGTGCGACATAATCGCCCCGCATCGACAACAGGTTATGACAGAAGAAATAGCCGTCGAGGCTGTGCTCCTTGGTCACGTCGGGACCGCGCAGCCGCATGATCCGGTTGAAATCCACGCGATCTGTCGGAACAGTCGAAAAAACGAAGCTGCACATGGGGACCCTCTGTATCGTTCGCCGCTCGCGGCAGTGCCGGAATACGACAAACCGCGCCGTACCGCCAGATGGCGCGGTCGCGCGCGGCACCGAGTTGTTTTTGCCGAAGCTTTTGTGCAATCTGCGCGAAACGCGGGCGTCTCGCCTGTCATTCGACGTAAACAAGGGATGGCAGATGCCGCTCAGGATCGCGATCGCCACGAAAATCTACCCCGACCCCACCCAGACGCCCGTGATCCAGCACATCGGCAATCTGTTCGGCGGCAACACCGCGGTGGTTTGCCGAGAACGGCACCCCGTCCTCGCGGGCGACAGGCCCAGCGTCTGCCTGGCCGAGCATCCGCTGGGCGCGGTCGACAAGCTGGCATCGCCGCTGGAGCATATCGGCAACTACATCCGCCATCACAATACCCACCCGCCCACCGGCGCGAAACGCCGCGCGGTGGAGGATTTCCTGCGCGCGCAGGGCGTCGAACGTGTGCTGGCCGAATTCGGCACGGAGGCGGGTTTCATCTATCCCATCGCGCGGCGCCTCGGCCTGCCCGTTTTCGTCTATTTCCGCGGGCATGACGCGACGGCCTATCTGGATTCGGGAAAGAAAGGGGCGCGGCGGGTCAGATCCTACCGCGCCATGATGGACGGCATCGACGGGGTGATCGCGGTGTCGCAATTCCTGCTCGATCGGCTGGCCGCCAAGGGAATTACCCATCCCAACAGCCACGTCGTGCCCAGCGGCGTCGACATGACGAAGTTTCATCCCGGCCCCAAGACGGCGGGGCTGGTGCTGGCGGCGGGACGTTTCATCCACAAGAAAGCCCCCGAGACCACGATCCGCGCTTTCGTCGGCGCCGCGCGGGGCCACCCGGGCGCGCGGCTGGAAATGATCGGCGACGGGCCGCTGCTGGGGCGTTGCCAGGCGCTTGTCGAGGAGCTCGGGGCGAGTTCGCAGGTGATCCTGCACGGCCGCAAATCGCATGAATTCGTGCAGGACCGCCTGCGCGCGGCGCCGCTCTTCGTCCAGCATTCGGTCGTCGGCCCGAACGGCGATCAGGAAGGTGCCCCCACCGTCATCCAGGAAGCGATGGCCGCCGGCGCCTGCGTTGTGTCCACCCGCCATGCGGGCATTCCCTATCTGATCGACGAGGGTGCGACCGGATTCATGGTGGACGAACACGACGCGATCGGCTTTGAAGCGCGCATCGGGCAGATGTTGGAAAACCCCGAGCAATGTGGCGCCATGGGTCAGGCGGGCCGCGGCAAGGCGCTGCGGGAATTCGACCGCGAGATGCTCTACCGGCGCGCCGAGGCCGTGATCGCGGGGCGCGCGCCGGATCGGGCGGAGCCGCCGCGCCGGGGACAGCTGTAGAAACCCGCGCGGCAGGCCGGGCCAGGGAAGACAAGGGGAAACAGCCGATGTCGTTGCGTGGAGAATTCAAGCGCCTCAAGCGCAGGGTGCACCGCGCCCGCGAAGGTGCCTATGCGGCCGCCGACGCCGCGCGCATCAGACGGCGGACCGGACGCAAGCTTTTCGTCGATGGCGGGTCGAATGTCGGTCAGGGGTTCACCTGGTTCTCCAGGCGTTTCCACGACACGGACATCGACTTTCACCTGTTCGAGCCGAACCCCAATTGCCTGCCGTCGCTGGAAAGGCTGCGCGACGGCAGCACGCGTCCGATGACGCTGCATCCCCAGGCCATCGGCGTGGGCACGGGCGTGCTGAAATTCTACGGCCTCGCCGATACCGAGGGCGGGCAGCTGTCGCAGGGCGGCTCGCTGTTGAAAAGCCACAACTCCAGCACCTACGCCCCCGACGAGGCCGCGGCGATCGAGGTGCCGGTCATCGACTTCCCCGCCTATTTGCAGACCCAGGCCGAGACCTATGACACCATCGTCGTGAAGATGGACATCGAAGGCGCGGAAATCGACCTGCTGCACGCCATCATCGACCGCGGCGTCCACCGCCTGATCGATACGCTATACGTCGAATTTCATGCGCAATATCAGGCGGAACCGATGCGAAGCGAAACCCGGCAAAAGGAACTCGCGCTGATCGCCAAGCTGCGCAAGCTGGGGGTGCGGGTACGGATCTGGCACTGACCGGCGCGGCGTCGCCGCAACGGCAGATGCCTCCGCCGCCCCGGAATGATGCCGGTGCGATGCGGGGGCGGAAAGGCCCCGGCGCCGGGCCCCCGCCTACCTGAAGGCCTGCGCCAGAAAAACCGACAGCAAGATCGCCAGAAGAATGACGACGGCCGCGGAAAACCCGTGTCCGACGATGATCTCTTCATGCATGCCGGTAAAGCGCCTGACCGCCGGGTGGCTGAGGGCGTAGTCGCCCGGCCAATGCAGCAACCACCCCAGAAAGCCCATCACATCGGCATAGGCGATTCCCGGGAGGCAATCGAAATTCTCCATGCTCGGCCACTCGAACCGGGCCCCGGTCTGCTTGATTTCCCGCTCGATCTGGCATTGTTTCCAGCTCATGACTGCCCTCCAACCTCATAATCGGGTTTCACCCTCAATCTTCGATGCCCGGGGGTTTGTTGCCCCTCTCCGGCCGATCGTCATTCAACTTTTCCACCCCGCCCATCGGGGCGGAAATTGAGTTTCGATCCGGCCTCTGCGGCCTCGTGGCAATATGCTTAGCTGTCCAACTTTCCGCTAACAATAAATTTCAAAATAGCCATTGCTAATTAATCGCTTAGGGGCACATCCTTCAGCCAAGCCGCTGATCGCGAACGCTCGGCCAATCCCCGGACATCAAGGCCCTTGGGCGCGCGCGGCTCGAACCTCAAGGCACTGAAGTTAAAGTGACAAATACTTTAAGCGCGGAGAATATCGCCAATACCGGCGGGCCTTACCGCCCACTTCCACGCGGGCAGGCGGCGCAAACCGACTCCGGTTCCGCGCTCAGGGTCGTGGCAAAAAAGCAACAAAATCGGCGGCCTTGCTCCGACCGGACCCGACGATAAACAGGGAGGCAGGGCCAAGCGCCGCATGGTGCGCCCCACGTTCAGCACAGGGGACATACCGGGGGACGGGGGAAAAGTTGGTGCGGTCGAGAAGACTCGAACTTCCACGGGTGTTACCCCACAGCGACCTCAACGCTGCGCGTCTACCATTCCGCCACGACCGCCCATGACTTGGTGCTGGGCCGTATAGCGGCTTGGATCGGGGATGTGAAGCCGTTATTTGAGCGATGTTTCGCCCCCGCACGCCGCCATCCCGGCCCGGCGCCGGGGGCATGGGAAAGGCATGAAGATGGTGGAGTGGATCGTGTCGGACGCACCGCAGCCCTATGAGGATGCGGTCGCCTGGATGGAACGGCGCGCGGCCGCGATCGCGGAGGGCACCCTGCCCGAAGCCGTCTGGCTGCTGGAGCATCCGCCGCTTTACACCGCCGGGACCAGCGCGCGCCCTGCGGATCTGAACGATCCGGGCAGGTTCCCCGTGCACCAGACCCGCCGCGGCGGGCAATACACCTATCACGGGCCGGGGCAGCGCGTGGTCTATGTGATGCTCGACGTGGGGCGGCGCGGTCGCGACGTGCGCCGCTTCGTGCGCCAACTGGAGGATTGGGTGATCGCGACCCTGGCGGAGTTTCAACTCAAGGGCGAGATCCGTCCGGGCCGCGTGGGGGTATGGGTCGCCCGCCCCGATCGGGCCGCCGGAGCGGGCGTCGGAACGGGCGTCGGAACGGGCGTCGGAACGGGCGCCGCGCCCCAGGCGGTCCGGGAAGACAAGATCGCCGCGATCGGCGTGCGGCTGCGCAAATGGGTCAGCTTTCACGGGCTGTCGATCAACGTCGACCCGGACCTGAGCCATTTCGACGGAATCGTGCCCTGCGGCATCCGCGGGCATGGGGTCACCAGCCTGGTGGACCTGGGCCTGCCGGTCACGATGGCGGATGTGGACCTGGCGCTGGCGCTGACCTTCGCGCAGATTTTCGAGGACGTCTCCTGACCAAGCCGCCCCGCGCGGCAAGGCTGAGGGCCAACCCCCCGTTTCGCCCACGAGGGCGCCGCCGCATCGCGCGGCGAAACCCCACGCGCGCCGCCGCGCTCTCGACACTTCACAATCCGGCGAAGCGCGACAAACTACCGCTTGTCCCGGCGCAGGCTGCGTCAGTCTTGTGCATTGCCCTCCAGTGCGGGCGGGATTAAAACCGCCTCAGGTGTGCGGTGGAGCTCTTTCCGCCGCTTGATATATTCACGGGATCGGGAGGCCTTCATGGCAGACGCAGCCATCCACAGCCACGACGGCCATGACGAGCGGGGATTCTTCACCCGCTGGTTCATGTCTACAAATCACAAGGACATCGGGATCCTGTACCTGGTCGTCTCCGCACTGACCGGGTTCATCTCCGTGGGCTTCACTGTCTACATGCGGATGGAGCTCATGGACCCGGGCGTGCAGTACATGTGCCTGGAGGGCGCGCGCATCACGGCCGCCGCGGCGGGCGAATGTACACCCAACGGGCATCTGTGGAACGTGCTCATCACCGGCCACGGCATCCTGATGATGTTCTTCGTGGTGATTCCCGCGCTGTTCGGGGGGTTCGGCAACTTCTTCATGCCGCTGCACATCGGCGCGCCGGACATGGCCTTGCCGCGCCTGAACAACCTGTCGTTCTGGCTTTACGTCGCGGGCACCTCGCTGGCCGTCGCCTCGCTGCTGACGCCGGGCGGCAACGACCAGCTCGGCTCTGGCATCGGCTGGGTGCTCTACCCGCCGCTGTCCACGCGCGAATCAGGCATGTTCACAGACCTCGCGATCTTTGCGGTGCACGTCTCGGGTGCGTCGTCGATCCTGGGTGCGATCAACATCATCACCACCTTCCTGAACATGCGCGCGCCGGGCATGACGCTGCACAAGGTGCCGCTGTTCGCCTGGTCGATCTTCGTGACCGCATGGCTGATCCTGCTGGCGCTGCCGGTTCTG
>NZ_JBRBUA010000099.1:0-8081 GCF_052826345.1 Brevirhabdus sp.
CTGATCACCCAGGCGATGCTGGACCGGCGGGCCGCCGCATCATGACGCGCATCCTTTCGGTGGCGTCGGAATGTGCGCCCTTCATCAAGACCGGCGGGCTTGCCGATGTGGTGGGCGCGCTGCCGGGCGCCTTGGCCCGGCAGGGTTGCGACATGCGCACGCTGATCCCCGGATATCCGGCGGTCCTTGCGGCGCTCGACGGGGCGGCCGTGCTTGAGGCCGATCTGCCCGACCTGTTCGGCGGCGCGGCCCGCCTGCTGCGCCAGCGGGTTGCGGGGATCGATCTGATGGTGCTGGACGCGCCGCATCTCTATGATCGGTCCGGCGCGATCTATACCACCGAGAACCGCCGGGATCATGCAGACAACCCCGAACGCTTCGCCGCGCTGAGCTGGGCGGCGGCCCATATCGGCGCGGAAGGGGTCCCCGGTTGGCGCCCCGACGTGCTGCATCTGCATGACTGGCAGGCGGGGCTGGCGCCGGTCTATCTGCGCGACATGGGGGCCGCGGATCGCGTCGCCACGGTACTGACCATTCACAACATCGCCTATCATGGCCTCGCGCCTGCCGAAAAGCTGACGGCGCTGGGCCTGTCGGTCGTCGATTTCACGCCGGGCGGGTTTGAATACTACAACCAGATCGGCGCGCTGAAGGCGGGGATCGTGTTTTCCGACTGCGTCACCACCGTCAGCCCGACCTATGCGCATGAGCTGATGACGCCCGCCTTCGGCATGGGGCTCGACGGGGTGCTGCGGGCGCGGCCCGATGGTGTGACCGGCATTCTGAACGGCATCGACACCGAAGCCTGGGACCCGGCAAGCGATCCGGCCATCGCCGCGCGCTATTCCACCCCGAGTGGCAAGCGTGCCAACCGCGAGGCGTTGCACGCAGAACTGGGCCTGCCCGCGGGCGAGGGGCCGCTGTGCGTGGTGATATCGCGGCTCACGGGGCAGAAGGGGCTCGATCTGTTGCAAGAGGCGCTGCCCGTGCTCATCGACCGGGGCGGCAGGCTGGCGCTGCTGGGCAGCGGCGACGAAGAGCTGGAGCACGCCTGGCGCGACGCGGCGCGCCATCCCGGCGTTTCCGTCACCATCGGCTATGACGAGGCGCGGGCGCGGCGCATGATCGCGGGTGGCGACGCGATCCTGGTGCCCTCGCGGTTCGAACCCTGCGGCCTGACCCAGCTTTACGGGCTGCGCTATGGCACGATTCCGTTGGTGGCGCTGACCGGCGGGCTGGCCGACACGGTGATCCCGGCCAATGACGCCGCGCTCAAGGCGGGCTGTTCCACGGGACTCCAGTTCAACCCGATCGACAGCCACACGCTGGCCTGCGCCCTTGTCGAGCTGACCGAACTGTTCGCCGACAAGCGGCTCTGGGCCAAGCTGCAAAGAAACGCGATGCGCCACCCGGTCGGGTGGGACCGGTCCGCCGCCCGCTACGCCGCGCTTTACCGGAACCTTGCGACCTCCGTATGAGCGGCGGGTTCACGATGCAGGCCGGGCGCGCCGCGCCTCTGGGCGCAAGCTTCGACGGCGACGGCGTCAATTTTGCCGTTTTTTCGGAACATGCGACGCGGGTGCAGCTTTGTCTCTTCGATCCTTCGGGAAAGAACCAGGTCGCGGCGCTGGATCTGCCGGAGCGTGACGGCGACGTCTGGCACGGCTATATCTCGGGGCTGACGCCGGGCACGCTTTACGGCTACCGCGTGCACGGGGCCTATGCCCCGCAGGAGGGGCACCGTTTCAATCCCGCCAAGCTGCTGGTCGACCCCTATGCCAAACGGCTGACGGGTCTGCCGCGGTGGAATGATGCGCTCATGGGGTATACGGTGGGCAGCGGCGCGCGGGATCTGAGCATGGACCCCCGCGACAGCGCGCCCTGGATGCCGCGCTGCGTGGTCGAGGACCCCTCCTTCTGCTGGGGCGGCGACCGGGCGCCCGCGATCGCGCCGCAGGACAGCATCCTCTATGAGGCGCATGTCAAGGGCCTGACCATGCGCCACCCCGACGTGTCCGCGCCCGGCACGTTCCTGGCGCTGGCCTCCGATCCGATCCTCGAGCATCTGACGCGGCTGGGCATCACCGCGATCGAACTGCTGCCGGTGCAGGCCTTCATCACCGACCGCTTTCTCGCGGAACGTGGGCTGACGAATTACTGGGGGTATCAGACGCTGGGCTTCTTCGCCCCCGACCCGCGGTATCTGGAAGCGGGCCGCATCGCGGAGTTCCAGCAGATGGTCGCGCGCCTGCATGCCGCCGGGATCGAGGTGATCATGGATGTGGTCTACAACCACAGCTGCGAAGGCGATGAGCTGGGCCCGACGCTGGCGTTTCGCGGGCTCGACAACGCGAGCTACTACCGGCTGGAGAGCGACCCGCGCTTTTATGTCAACGACACCGGCACCGGAAACACGCTGAACGTCGATCACCCGATGGTGCTGCGCATGGTGATGGACAGCCTGCGCTACTGGGTCGAGGTCATGCATGTCGACGGGTTCCGCTTTGACCTGTGCGCCACGCTGGGGCGCACCGATCAGGGGTTCGACCGCGGCGCGGCATTCTTTGACGCGATCCGCCAGGACCCGGTTCTGACCCGCGTCAAGCTGATCGCGGAGCCCTGGGACATCGGGCCGGGGGGCTATCGGCTGGGGGCGTTTCCGCCGCCGTTCATGGAATGGAACGACAAGTTCCGCGACGGCGTGCGCCAGTTCTGGCGCGGAGATGCGGGCAAGGTCGCCGATCTGGCCGACCGGCTGACCGGATCGGCGTTGCAATTCGACCATTCGGGCCGCCCCGCCACCGCATCGCTGAATCTGCTGACCGCGCATGACGGCTTTACCCTGCACGATACCGTCAGCTACGACCGGCGCCACAACGAAGCCAACGGCGAGGGGGGGCGGGACGGCCACGGCGACAACCATTCCGACAACATGGGCGTCGAGGGGCCGACCGACGCCCCGGCGATCCGCGCCGCCCGCGCGCGGCGCAAGCGCAACCTGATGGCGACGCTGCTGCTGGCGCAGGGCACGCCCATGATCCTGGCGGGCGACGAGATCGGCAATTCCCAGCAAGGCAACAACAACGCCTACAACCAGGACAACGAGATCAGCTGGATCGACTGGTCGGCCCCCGATGACGCATTTCTGGAATTCACCCGCCGCATGATCGCGCTGCGCAAGGCGCACCCGATCCTGCGCCAAAAGCGGTTCCTGCACGCGCGCGAACGCCAGATCGACGGGGTGGAGGATCTGTTCTGGCGCCGCGCCGACGGCACGCCGATGCGCCCCGAGGATTGGGAAGACCCCGGGCGGCGGCTCATTACCATGGAAATGCGCACCGCATCCGGCACGCCCGCCTACGATGCGCTGGAACACGCGATATTTGCGGTGTTCAACAATGCGCAGGCCTGCGCGGTGACGCTTCCCCGGCTGCCCGACGGTCATCGCTGGATGCACCAGATCGACACCGCCGCGCCGGATCGCACGGCCGGCGAGCTGATCGTCGGAAGCCAGGTGCAGGTCGCGGCCGAATCCGTGGTGGTTCTGGCGTCGGCGCCGCCGGACCCATCAACCGACTGGCAGGATGGCATTAAAAGTCTATAGTCGCTTTGAAATCTGCTGTGAGCGCTACACAGAGGAACGCCGATGAAAAGCACGACCGTCGAAACCGCCCCCATCGAAGGGCAAAAACCGGGCACGTCGGGGCTGCGCAAGAAGACCCGCGTTTTCATGCAGCCGCATTATCTGGAAAACTTCGTTCAATCGATCTGGACGGGGATCGGCGGCATCGAGGGCAAGACGCTGGTTCTGGGCGGCGACGGGCGCTATTTCAATGAACCGGCCGCGCAGGTCATCCTGCGCATGGCGGCGGCCGGGGGGGCGGCGCGTGTCATCGTGGGGCAGAACGCGCTGCTGTCCACGCCGGCGGTGTCGAACCTGATCCGAAAGCGCCACACCGGCGGCGGCATCATCCTGTCGGCCAGCCACAACCCCGGCGGCCCGGAAGAGGACTTCGGCGTCAAGTTCAACACGCCCAACGGCGGTCCCGCGCCCGAAGATGTAACCGACCGCATCTACCGCGCCACGCGCGAGATCCGCACCTATGATATCATCGAAAGCCAGGATCTGGACCTGTCCCGCCCGGGCGAGGTCAAGCTGGGCGGCATGACGGTCGAGGTCGTCGATCCCGTCGCCGATTATCTGGAGATGATGGAGACGCTGTTCGATCTGGATGCGATCGCGCGGCTCATCGCGGGGGGCTTGCGCATCCGCTTCGATGCCATGCACGCGGTCACCGGCCCCTATGCGAAGGCCATCCTGGAACGCCGGCTGGGCGCGCCCGAGGGCAGCGTCGTCAACGGCGTGCCGCTGGCCGATTTCGGGGCCGGGCATCCAGATCCGAACCCGATCTGGGCCAAGCCGCTGTACGATCTGATGATGTCCGAAGACGCCCCCGATTTCGGCGCCGCATCGGATGGCGACGGCGACCGCAACATGATCATGGGCCGCGGCGTCTACGTGACCCCTTCCGACAGCCTCGCGGTGCTGGCCGCGAATGCGCGCGCCGCCCCCGCCTATGAAAGCGGGCTGAGCGGCGTCGCCCGCTCGATGCCGACGTCGCGCGCGCTGGACCGGGTCGCCGCCGCCGAGGGGCTGGATTGCTATGAAACGCCGACGGGGTGGAAATTCTTCGGAAACCTGCTCGACGCCGGCCGCGCCGGCCTGTGCGGCGAGGAAAGCGCGGGCACCGGCTCCGATCACGTGCGCGAAAAGGACGGGCTGTGGGCGGTGCTGCTGTGGTTGCAGATTCTTGCCAAAAGCGGCCGGTCCGTGGCCGAGATCATGACCGACCACTGGCGCCGTTTCGGACGCAACTACTATTCCCGCCACGATTACGAGGCCGTGGATTCCGACGCCGCCGATGCGATGATCCAGGGCTTGCGCGAACGGCTGGCCGATCTGGCGGGCGAGCGGTTCGAGGCGGGTACGGTGACGCTGGCCGATGAGTTTTCCTACGAAGACCCGGTGGATGGAACGGTCGCAACGGGACAGGGTATTCGCATCGAGTTCGACAGCGGGGCGCGCATCGTCTACCGCCTCTCGGGCACGGGCACGCAGGGGGCGACGCTGCGGGTCTATCTGGAACTGCTGGAAACCGACGACAGCGCCCTGCATCAGGACGCCCAGACCGCACTGGCCCCCGTCATCGCCACCGCCGAGGTCATCGGCGGCATCGCGAAATATACGGGCCGCACCGCCCCCGACGTGCGGACCTGAGCGCGCGCCATGTCGGCACGCCTTGCCTTTGGCCTGTCCGCGCTGCTGTTGGCATTTTCCGGCGCAGGCGCGGCACAACCGGCGGGCGGCGAGGCCTTGCCCGCCCCGGTCACGGATGCCGATTACGCGCCCGTCGATCCGGCGGAGGCCGCGCTGGGCCGCTTGCTGTTCTGGGACCCCATCCTGTCGGGCAACCGCAACATTTCCTGCGGAACCTGTCACCACCCGAAATTCGGCACCTCCGACGGGGTGGCGCTGTCGCTGGGCGAAGGCGGCATCGGGCTGGGCCCCGATCGCCGCGTCGATCCGTCCGATCCGCCCGAACAACGCGTGCCGCGCAATGCGCCCGCGCTGTTCAACCTCGGCGCGCGCGAATTCACCCGCCTGTTCCACGATGGCCGGATCGAGGCCGACCCGGCCAAGCCCGGCGGGCTGCGCACCCCGCTTGACGCCGACATGACGACCGGCTTTGCCAATGTGCTGTCGGCGCAGACCATGTTTCCGGTCCTGTCGCAGGATGAGATGGCCGGGCATTACAGCGAAAACGACGTCTCGGCCGCGGTGCGCCAGGGGCGGCTGACCGGGCCGGGTGGCGCCTGGGATCTGATCGCGCGGCGGGTCGCGGCGATCCCGGCCTATGCGGCGGGATTCGCGGCCGCCTATCCCGGCATCGACGCGCCCGCGGACATCGCCTTCACCGATATCTCGAACGCCATCGCGGCTTTCGTGGCCGAGGAATGGCGCTCCGACACCAGCCCCTTCGATGCCTATCTGCGCGGCACCGGCGATCTGCCGCCGCGCGCGATGCAGGGGATGGAGCTCTTCTACGGCAAGGCAGGATGTTCCGCCTGCCACAGCGGAAAGTTCCAGACCGATCAGCAGTTCCATGCCGCGGGTGTGCCGCAGTTCGGCCCCGGCAAGGCGGCGCGGTTCGAAACCCATTCCCGCGACACGGGGCGGATGCGCGTCACCGGGCGCGCGGCCGACGCCTATGCGTTTCGAACGCCCAGCCTGCGCAACGTGACGGCGACGGCGCCCTACGGGCACGACGGGGCGTTTGCGACGCTCGCAGGGTTCTTGCGTCAGCACCTCGACCCCCTCGGCGCCCCCCCGTTCGACCGAAGCCGCGTCGCGCTGCCGCCCTTGCCGGGGGGCACCGATTGGGCGGTGATGGACAGCGCCAGCGATCAGGCCGCGCTGCGCGCCGCCATCGCCATGCCGCCGGTCACGCTGGCCCAGGGGGAATTCGACGCGCTGCTGGCGTTTCTTGGCGCGCTCGACGACCCGCAGGCCCGCGCCGGGCGCCGCGGCATCCCCGATGCGGTTCCCAGCGGATTGCCGGTGGATCGCTGATCAGGGCAGGGTGCCCACACCGGGGGCAATGCGCAGCCCGCCCCCTTCGGGCGTCGCGATCAGCGTCCGGTCGGCTTCGATCGCCGTCCAGTCCGACACCGCGCCTCCCGGCCAGGTGACGCGCAGCTGCGCCTGCGTGGCGCGGCCCAGTCCGAAATGCAGCGGCCCCGCGCGGCCGCCTGCGTGCCCGCCGCCGACCGTGACCTCCTGCACCTGCGTGCCTTGGGCGGTGCGCAGCGCGACCCAGGCGCCCACGGCCCTGCGGTTGCCTGCGCCCAGGCGCAGATCCACCTTCAGCCAATGTCCCGCCGCCCTGGTGACATTGCGATAAAGCGCCATCGGCGCGCGCCGGTTGACCACCACCAGATCCAGCAGCCCGTCACCGTTCAGATCCGAAAGCGACGCCCCACGGCCGCGTTCCACCGAGGCCACGCCCGCCGCCTGCGCGGCCTCTTCAAACGTGCCGTCGGGCTGCTGCACCAACAGGTTGTCGGGATCGCGCATCGCGTTCGACGGCATCTGATCGACGTTGCCCTTGGCGATGAACAGATCGGGGCGGGCGTCGTTGTTCACATCGCCGAATTCCGCGTGCCACCCGGTCGAAGGCCGCCCGTCGTCGCCCAGAAAGGGCCGCTGCGCATAGGTGCCCAAGGTGAAGGGCGCGGGATCATAGCCCCCCGGCCGCGCGATCAGCAGCAGCTGGTCGCCCATCGAGGTCAGCATCACCTCGGGCCGCCCGTCGCCGGTCAGATCGCGGCTGGCGATGCCCATGCCCCAGATGGAGATGTCGGCCCATCCATCCTCGGGGCCCAACAGGCGCAAGGGATCCATGCGCCACATCTGCTCGGACCCGCCGCGCACATAGTAATGCCGGTCGTTGGACACGCGCAGATCGGCCTGCCCACGCCGCTGCCAGTCGGAAAACAGCATCGACAGCGCGCAATATCCCGGCGTCAGCAGCACCGGCGGGGCGTAGCCGCGCGCCGTGGGGCGGTAGAGCCTGTTGTCATCGCAGGTGCCGAACGGCCCCTTCGGATCGGCGCGATCGACATAGCTGCCGAAGGCCAGCGTCGGCCGCGCGTCGCCGGGGCGCCATGTCGCCGAAAATGCCGTGGTCCAGGCGTCGCCACTGCGAAACCCCCAGTCCTTCGACGCCTCTTCGAACCGGCACCCGCCCAACCCGCGCAGCAGCCTGTCGGACCCCACCCGCAGCACCGCCAGATCCAGCCGTCCGTCGCCGTCGATATCCAGCGGATAGGCCCCGGTGACATGGGTGATCGCCTGGAAATCGCCCGCAGGTTCGAACCCGAGATCGCCGCCGCGGGTGGAGCGGTTGATGAACAGCCGCGCGGGATTTTCCCCGCCCGCCGCCAGCAGCTCGGGCAGGCCGTCGTCGTTGCAGTCGAACACCGCGACGCCGCCGCCGACGAAATGCTCCCAGCCGCCGTCA
>NZ_JBRBUA010000100.1:0-30660 GCF_052826345.1 Brevirhabdus sp.
CGGGGATGCATGTGAACATGTCGATCTGGAAGGACGGCAAGCCGCTCTTCGCGGGCGACAAATACGCCGACCTCAGCCAGGAGGCGCTCTACTTCATCGGCGGCATCCTCAAGCATGCCAAGGCGCTCAATGCCTTCACCAACCCGACAACCAACAGCTACAAGCGCCTGATCCCCGGCTTCGAAGCGCCGGTGCTGCGCGCCTATTCCGCGCGCAACCGCTCGGGCTGCGTGCGTATCCCGTGGGCCGAATCGCCCAAGGCCAAGCGCGTGGAGGCCCGTTTCCCCGATCCGGCCGCCAACCCCTACCTGTGCTTCGCCGCGCTGCTCATGGCCGGCCTCGACGGCATCAAGAACAAGATCGATCCCGGCCCGTCCTCGGACAAGGACCTCTACGACCTGCCCCCCGAAGAGCTGGCGGAGATCCCGACCGTCTGTGCATCGCTGCGCGAAGCGCTGGACGAGCTGGAGGCCGATCACGAGTTTCTTCTGGCGGGCGATGTTTTCACCCGCGATCAGATCAAGGGCTACGTCAATCTGAAGTGGGAAGAGGTCTATGCCTATGAGCACACCCCCCACCCGATCGAGTTCAAGATGTATTACGGCTGCTGAAAACAGCATGAAACAACCGAAAGAGCGCTCCTCGCGGGCGCTCTTTTATTTTTTGCAAAACCGCATTTTAAATGTTTGGTTGATCGATGAGTTAATAATAACACGTCTAAATTGCGGCACATAATTACGCAAAAGCCCAAATTTGGGTCGTAGAGTTTCCACATTCTCCCGTCAGTAATTAACTAATCAAACGACGGTGGACCCAAATGCTGAACAACGAATCATCGACGAAGGCGACGCTGACCTACGACGGTCTTCCTCCGCTGGATTTCAAAGGGCTCGAGAAAGACCTCGCCCGGGTGTTCAAGAACATCGGAATCGAAATCGACCACGCCCATTCCGAAAGCCGCAAACATGCGACCTTTGTGGGCTCCCAGATTTCGGGGCGCATCTGCCGTGAGAACGAGGATGTGGTCGTTTGGATCGAAAACGGCACCTCGGCGCGTGAAAACGTGGATCAGACCCGGGTTGCCGCCTGCTATCATGTGGTGCGCCACCTGCTGAGCCTGAACCGTGCGGAATGCGTCCTGTGGCATCACACCGGCAAGCTCTACACCTCCGAAGGGTTCGAGGCGCGCATCGCGCTCGACGCGACGCCGATGAAGGCGCCCGAGGAAAGCGTTCAGGATCAGAACATCTTCGCCGACGACCGTTTCAGCGTGAACGCGATGTACGACCGTCTGGACAGCAGCTTCGTCCGCCGCATCGAGGTTCCCAAGACCGCCCCCTTCGTGCGCAGCGCCGCCGCTGCCGGCCCCAACGACATCATGATCTCGCTCGAAGATCCCAACAGCCGCATCAGCGCCAACCTGCGCGCCGCCCTCTATCCCGATTACCACCAGGACGACGACGAACCGACGATCCAGATCCTCGGCCCCGGCTCGCCGCAGGACCGCCTGGATAAATCCGAAACCGTCGCGCGCCTGGCGACCTACGCGCTGAATACCACGCTGGTGATCGCGGCGCTGCCGGTCGGTGTCGGCCTTCTGACCTACAACATGCTGGGCGGCGAGAACCTCCGCCTGACGGCGCAGGTCACCGCGCTGACCGGCGCGTTTCTGGGCACCGGCCTGTTCGACACATTTGGCCCGGCGCTCGGTTTGATCTAAACTGGGCCACGCAGCGACATTCATACTTTCACGACACGGTCCTTCCACTGCGCGGACCGTAACCAGCGGAAATCCGTGATGAACCCTGTGGCCTCATTCGAATCGGTCCTGTTTTGCGACAGCGCGGAGGGGTTGGACGCGGACGGCATCGTGCGCCGTTTGGCGGCCGGCGCGCAGGTTCTTCCCCTGCCCGAGCTCTGCTCCGACGAAAGCCACGAAGACCGCGGCGCCTGCCTTGAATTCCGGTTCAAATCGATCGACGCCCTCATCACCCTGTCGCCCGCGCCGCTGCCCCGCGATGCCGCCGACCGGATTGCCGCCCAAGTCCTCGCCTGCCTGACGGATCCCCGCACCCTGGGCGCAGTTTCCCGGCACCGCGGGGTGCTGACCATCACGGTCACCAAGACGCAGCCCGGCCGCACGCGCGTCGGTCAACCCGATCTGCTGCCGCTTCGGGTGCTGCACGCATTGACGCTGGCGCTGAGCGACATGCATCAGCCCCGCGCGATCCTCTGGCGCCAGTCGGGCCGCCTGCTGACGCGTGAGGAGGTTCTGGCCCAACGTGCCGTCGAGGTGCCGCTCGCCTATTGCCACGCGCCGCGCCCGTTCAGCAATGGCGCGCGACGGGCGGGGCGACCGCTGGCAGGCATCCGCGCCCAGCATTCCGAGGATCTGATCGGCAGGACCGTGATCCTGCATGAAACGACCCTGCCCTTCGGGAAGGGCTGCGCCCTCATCCGCGACGTGCTGCACACCATGCTGGCGCAGCCCGAAGGATTCGCGCGCGGCAAGCCCGTTCAGCTGGATGGCTGGCCCGTCATCCACATGGGCAGGCGCGCCCCGTCCGAGGCATTCCCCAGCGGCACGCTGGAACTCGCTCTCGACGACAGCGCCGAGGCGCCGCAGGGCGATCCCCTGCGGACCGTGTTTCGGGGGTCGCGCCACCGGGCCGCGCTGCTGCGCCCCCTGACCCGGATCGCGGGCGTCGCGCGCCAGTCGCTCGTCCAGGGCCTGTCGCGGCACGGGCTGGATGACAGAGGCGGCATCTGACCCGCGAAGGGCCAAGGCGCAGCGCTTCACCTGAAAATCACGACCTCACAAAATCACGACCGTTACAAAATCACGACGTCACACGGGGGCGGCACCGCGCTACAGCGCCGCGGTCTCGAACCGGCGCAGGCCCCGCGCGGCGGGCTGCCCGTAGCTGCCCATATCGAAGACGAAGTCGGGAAAGATCTCGCTTATCTCCTGCCGCGCCGCGCCGTTGAAGGCGGCATTCATCATTTCCGCCGGAAACAGCGTTTCGGATTTGAGACCGTTGGCGAGAACCGTCTCATGCGTGTCGAGCAGGATATGGCAATAGGTGATGCCATCCGCCGCGTCGCGCTGGCGGATCGTGCTGTCGTTGACAAGATGTTTGGCCGCCACCAGCACCGAGGGTTCGCCGAACAGCAATTCTTGCCGCCAGCCCTCCAGCAGGACACGGTGCTGCGGCGACAGCCACAGGTCGGCCTCCGGGCAGCCCCGGCCCAGGGCATCCTTTTGCAACACGACGGGGCGCAGATGCGGGTGGGCGCGAAGCTCTTCCCTGCTCAGCCGACGGCTGCCCGCCCAGCGGACCGGGCGGCACTCGCCGTCGCCGCATCGCACCATGTCGCCCGGCGCCAGGGTCTCGACGGCGCGCGGACCGACCTGTGTCTCGATCATCGTACCGGCGGCGAAACAGACGACCTCGACCGATTCATCTTCATTCGTGACAGCCCGATCAAAGGTGAAAACATGCGGCTGCCCGTCCGAGCCGGTATAGCGATAGGTGATGACGCTGCCCGAAACCTCGCGGCTGTCCCAGCCGCTGATCTGGAACTGATCGCCCGATTGCATGCTTTTCACCTCCATCGCGAAATTGTCGTTGAACTGGCTGAGGTCGATCTTGAAGACATCGTCGCCGCCCGGCCCCTCGCCCGTCTCCGACGGCCTGCCGTCGCCGAATTTGCTGATCTCGATCGTCCGGCCGTTCAAATCGCCCCCATCGGTGAAGGTGACGATCTGGGTGTCGTCTTCCTCGCCCGACCCATAGTGTTTTCCGGAAACATCGCCCGTGATCGGGATGGTGATTTCTTCAGTGGCCATTGCTCGCCCCTTCCAGCATGTTCTGCGGCAGACCCGCCTGCGCCATCACCAGCAACTGCGCCACGCGGCCAAGCTCCTGCGGGCGGGCGGCGCCGCGATGGCAATCGGCAAAGCCCGCGATCAGTTCGTCGAGATCCTTGTCGGATCTGTCGGGAAAACGGGTCATCAGCGCCGCATGGGCATGTACCAGATCCCAACCGCGCGGTTTGAACCGGCTGCGCGCGAAATCCACCACCACGATCGTGCCCGCCTCGGTCACGATGAAATTCGACAGCGCCGCGTCGCAGCGTGACAGCACCATGCCGCACAGGGGCATCTCAGACAGAACGTCGCGCGCAGGGCTCCATGTGCACAGATCCCGGTAGGCGTCGTATTTCTCAAGATAGCTCAGCCAGGTCCCGGTCGAGGCGCGCTTGGGCAGCGCCGCATCCAGCCGACCGAGGCAGCGCCCCATTTCATAAGACAGATGCACACTGCTGCCCGCCAGTTCGCCCCGGTCGGCGCGCAGCCCATCGACGAAGGCGCTCAACACGAAGCGGTCGTCATCGCAATGCGCCAGGTGCCGCGGCACCACCGGATTGCCCTTGAGCATGGTCAGCACATCTCTTTCACGGCGATAGGACGCATCCTGCCCGGGGCGAAAAACCTTGAGGAACGCCTGCCCGCCATCGCTGTCGACACGACAGCAAAGTGCCTCTTCGCTCGATTTCACGGGGGTGAGGCGCAGCTCGTCCAATGCGCGCGCACGGCCCACGACAGCGCCGATCTGACTGCTCCAGCGGCTGCAAACATCCGTCACCATCTGCCTGTCGGCCGAAGTGAAGCTGTCTGCCGCCCTTTCTGCCGCCCTGTCTGCCGTCGCCATGAGCCACCCTCCGAAACCGGTCGCCGCGCGTGCGGATCGCACGGCACATCAAAGATGTGACCTACCGGCCGCTGACGGCCGCAACGCGGCGCGGCCGGTACGGCGAAGCGGTTATTTCATGGCGGAAATGTGGCGGTGCGCGCGGCTCTAGAAGGCCGCGCCGACACTCGCGCCCCGACCTGCCGAGGCGCCCGGTGAGGAAGGACGACATGTTTCTGCCGTCCCACCCCTATAATTCAAGAGGGCTCCCGCCCGTCCTGGGGCCGCAGCCTTCGCTGCGCCGCGCGCCCGGAATCAGGCTTTGGACAGGCGTTCCGCCACGTTTTCCCAGTTCACCAGATTGTCGAGGAAGTTTGTCAGATAGGCCGGACGCTTGTTGCGGAAATCGATGTAATAGGAATGCTCCCACACGTCGCAGCCCAACAATGCGGTCTGGTCGAAACACAGCGGGTTCACGCCGTTGGGCGTGTTGGTGCATTTCAGCGTGCCGTCGGTGTCGACCACCAGCCAGACCCAGCCGGACCCGAACTGACCGCCGCCCTTGGCCGAGAACTCTTCCTTGAACTTGTCGGTGGACCCGAAGGCATCCTTGATGCGGCTTTCCAGCTCGCCCGGCATGTCGGATTTGCCGGGGCCCATCATTTCCCAGAACTGGGTGTGGTTCCAATGCTGCGAGGCGTTGTTGAAAATGCCCGATTGCGCCAGCTTGTCGGCGTCATAGGTTCCCTTGACAACCTCTTCGACCGACTTGCCTTCCCACTCGGTGCCCGCCATCGCCTTGTTGCCGTTGTCGACATAGGCCTTGTGGTGAATATCGTGGTGATATTCCAGCGTTTCCTTGGACATGCCGCTGTCGGCCAGCGCATCATGTGCATAGGGAAGTTCGGGAAGTGAAAAAGCCATGTTGCGGCCCCCCTTTAATTAAAGTTGTCTCAACGGAATAAGAGCGTTTCGCGGGCGAAGGTCAAGGGCGCTTGCGGAAAACCCCGGGAGGCAAGGGCGGCTCACGGGGTGGTCAGTGGCAGGCCACTGGCGCGTAACCGGCGGGTCAGTCGAAATAACCTACCCGCCCGGAGGCCGAGGCCGACAGGCGCAGGATGTCCATCACGTATTGAGCGACGGAACGAAAGCAGATCAGCTCCACCGTGCCCTCTGCGGGCATTGCGATGGCGGCCGGAACCTGCGCCAGCCGCGTGCGCCGGAAATCACCCGGCCCGAAACGGTCGGGATGCAGATCGACCGGCGCCAGCTTGGCCAGCGTCTCACGCAGCGCGGCGTCGCCCCCCTCCAGCCGAAAGAGCGCGCGCGCGTCGGAAACATCGACCGCCATGTGATGCGTCCCCGCCAGCGCCGCACCCAGATCCGCCGTCATGGCGCGCGCATCCGTGTGAGGCAGCATCACCAAAAGCTCATCCGGGGACATCCACGCAAGCGAGGTCGCATCGGTCTGCACGATCTTGCGCACCGATGGAATGTCCAGATGTGTCAGCCTCTTGACCGAGGAGGCGAATGTATCGGACGAAAGATCGCCGCGCAGCGAGATCATGCCGCGCGGGCCTGCCTCCGTCACCGTGACGGCGCCTTCGTAATATGCGCCCTGCAACGCGCTGACCGGATCAGACATTCTGTTTTTCCCCCGTCTTGTCGTAGAAGACCGGATCGACGATCCGCGCCCTTATCGTGGTCTTGTCGACACGGGCAAAGTCGATCTCCTCGCCCATCCGCTCGGGACCGTGCAGCACCAGACCCATCGCGATCCCCCTGCCCAGCGTCGGCGAATGATAGGTCGAGGTCACGCGCCCGATCACGCGGGTCTGGCGGTTGGCGTTTTCACCGTCGCCCACCGCATAGGCGCCGTCCGGCAGCACCGACCCGTCGAGCGTTTCCAGCCCGACGAGCTTCCAGCGGTCCGGGTCGGCCATGTGGCTGCGCTGCTGCGCGCGCTTGCCCAGATAGTCGTCCTTTTTCCTGGAGAGCGCCCAGTCGAGGCCCAGATCCTGCGGAATGACGGTGCCGTCGGTTTCATCGCCGATCATGATGAAGCCCTTTTCGGCGCGCATGATGTGCAGCGCCTCCGTGCCGTAGGGCATGACGCCCAGATCCGCCCCCGCCGCCGCCAGCGCATCCCAGAAGGCGCGGCCCTGACTGGCCGGCACGGCGATCTCGAACGACAGCTCGCCCGAAAAGCTGATGCGGAAGACGCGCGCGTCGAAGGCGCCAATGCGCCCTTCGGCCCAGGCCATGAAGGGCAACGCCTCGGCCGACAGATCCATGCCGCCCAGCTTTTGCAACAACTGGCGCGCCCTGGGGCCGACCACGGCGATCTGGGCGTATTGCTCGGTGACATTGGCGGTATAGACCTGCCAGTCCCACCATTCGGTTTGCAGCCACTCCTCCATATGGGCGTGGATGCGGTCGGCGCCGCCGGTGGTGGTGTGGCACAGCCAGGTGTCGGCATCGATCCGCGCCACCACGCCGTCGTCGATCAGAAAGCCGTTTTCCGAGCACATCAACCCGTAGCGGCAGCGGCCTTCCTTCAGGGTCGACATCATGTTGGTGTACATCATGTCCAGGAACCGGCCCGCATCCGGCCCCTTGACCAGGATCTTGCCCAGGGTCGAGGCATCCAGCATGCCAACGTTTTCGCGCGTGTTGGTGACCTCGCGCATCACCGCGTCATGCACGGTTTCACCCTGCCGCGGAAACGCATAGGGACGGCGCCAGTGGCCGACGGGTTCCCAATCGGCCCCGGCCGCTTCGTGGCGGTCGTGCATGGGCGTGCGGCGGATCGGCTGAAAGGCCGCATCGCGCGCCTCGCTCGCGATGGCCCCCATCGAGATCGGCGTATAGGGCGGGCGGAAGGTCGTCGTGCCGACCTTGGGGATCGCCGCATCCAGCGCCTCGGACAGCACGGCCAGGCCGTTGATGTTGCTAAGCTTGCCTTGGTCGGTCGCCATGCCCAGCGTCGTGTAGCGCTTGGTATGTTCGACGCTTTCATAGCCTTCGCGCGCGGCCAGCTGCACGTCGCTGACCTTGACGTCGTTCTGGAAATCCAGCCACATCTTGGACCGCAGCGCGACGCCCGCGCGGGATGGCATCATCCAGACCGGCAGCAACGGCGCCTCTTGCGGGGCGCTGACGGCGGGCGCCGCGACGGGCGCGGCCGTCCCGTTTGCGCCAGCGGCGCCCTGCCCGGCCGCGAAGCCGTCGGCCAGCGCCTGCGCCAGCGCCCCCTCGCCGTTGGCCGCGCCTGCCGCGATGACGAAGCCGTTCCCGTCGCGGCCCAGCGGCGGGCGGTCGACATCCGGGCGAAAGGCCGCCTGCGTCTCATCCCAGGTCAGCTTGCCGCCGCAATGCGACCAAAGGTGCACGACCGGCGACCAGCCGCCCGACATGGCGACGGCCTCGCAGGGGATTTCCTCCAGCGCGGCACCCTCGCCCGCCTGCATGCACACCGACACCGCGCGCACGCGCTTGCCGCCATGAACCTGCGCCACGCCGCGCCCCGTCTCGACGCGGATGCCCGCGTCGCGCGCGGCCTGCGGCAGCGCGCCCGTGGCCGAGGGGCGCGCGTCGATCACCGCGGGCACGGTCAGCCCCGCCCGGTGCAGCGCCAGCGCGGTGCGATAGGCGTCGTCGTTGTTGGTGACGACAACCACCCGGTCGCCGATCGATATGCCGTGGTTAATCAGATAATCGCGCGCGGCGGCGGCCAGCATCACCCCCGGCACGTCATTGCCGGCAAAGCTGAGCGGCCGCTCGATCGCGCCCGTCGCCGTCACGATCCGGCCCGCCCGGATACGCCACAGCCGATGACGCGGCGCAGCCTCCGCCCCGGCGGGGCGATCCGGCGATTGCGCCAGATCCGGACCCTGTTCCGGCGCGGCGCGATGGTCCACGACATGTTCATAGGCCAGCGCGTAACCGTGGTCGTAGATCCCCGACGCCATGGTCATGAGGCGCATCCGCACGTTGGGCATGGCCGCCAGCTCTGACACGGATCGCGCGATCCAATCGGCCACGGGCAGCCCGTCGATGGTGGTGTCCTGCGTCGCATCGACCACGGATCGCCCGCCCCAATGCCCGGTCTGCTCCACCAGCAGCACCTGACGGCCCGACCGCGCGGCGGCCGTCGCGGCCGCCAGCCCGGCGACCCCGCCGCCCACGATCAGCACGTCCGTGTAGACATAGAAATGCTCATAGCGATCGGCGTCGCGGTCGCGCGGCGCGCGGCCCAGACCGGCCGATTTGCGGATGATCGGCTCGTAAAGATGTTTCCAGAACGGCCGCGGGCTGATGAAGGTCTTGTAATAGAACCCCGCCGGCAGGAACCGGCCGAGATGCCGGTTGATCGCGCCCACATCGAATTCGAGGCTGGGCCAGTGGTTCTGGCTGCCCGCCTCCATGCCCGCGACCAGCGGGGTGGTGGTGATCCTCTGGTTCGGCTCGAAATACCGGCCCCGGCCCAGGTTGACCAGCGCGTTGGGTTCCTCGGGGCCAGAGGCGACGATGCCGCGCGGCCGGTGATATTTGAACGAGCGGCCGACCAGCATCTGATCGTTGGCCAGCAAGGCCGAGGCGAGCGTATCGCCTTGATACCCCTTCAGCCTGCGCCCGTTGAAGGTGAATTCGATCGGGCGGCTGCGATCCAGATGACGCCCGCCGCCGGTCAGTCGCGTGCTCATGGCTGCACCTCCGCCGCCAGATCGCGCCAGCGCCAGCCCGGACGCTTTGCGAGATCAGCCGCCGCAGCGCCTCGGGGGGTTCGGTGGTCTGCGCGGGATAGGTACCGAAAACCTCCAGCGTCGCGGTGCAGCGCGCGGCGTGGAACCACTTGCCGCAGCCGTGCGCGTGGCGCCAGCGCTCGAAATGCACGCCGCGCGGGTTTTCGCGCTGGAACAGGTAATCGGCGAAAACTTCGTCATCCGCGCCCACGCCGGGGCGGGTCAGATGCGCCTCGCCGCCGGGGTGCAACTCGGTCTCTTCGGCGTCCACGCCGCAATAGGGGCAGGCTAGATAGAGCATGATTTTCCTCCGAACGGAAAGAGGCCGACGCGCGTTGCGGTGCCGGTCGTGTCAGGGCGCCAGACAGGCAAAACGCCCTCGTGCACATGCGCGAGAGCGTTCCGGTGGTCTTGCAGGATATCGGTCAGGCGCAGCTGCGGCGTGCCGCAGCTGCGATCGGCCCCGGCGCAGGCGCGATCAGTTGCCGGTCGTGGCCGTGGCGCCGGCCGACGCGTCGGGTGCGGGGGCCGCAGTGCCGCCGCCCGCGGTGCCGCCGGTCTTGCCGCCCGCCGTGCCGCCCGTGTCGGCCGCGCCTTCCGCGCTGGCCCCGGCAGAGGCGTTGCCGCCTTTGGGAGCTTCGATCTGGATGTTGGTATCGCCGGTTCCGGTGCCTCCCGCCGTGGTCCCGCCGGTCGTGCCCATGTTGGCGTCACCGCCCATGAGGAAATAACCGATGACAAGGACCGCAACGACAAGGCCGCCGATGATGAAGGCCATGCTGGACCCGGATTTTTCGCTCCGGGTCTCGGTGTGCGTGTGAATGCGCTCTGGGTCTGCCAAGGTCTCAACTCCACTTGTGATATTCTGAGAGTTGAAACGCACCCGAATGGCAGCAAGTTCCCCCCATGTGAAAAAACATAGAGGTCTTTTGCGGATCCGGTCTTGACGACAGCCATCAATGGGCCACCCCGGCCGCGACGGATTCGTCGATGAACCGCCCCTCGCGGAACCGGTCGAGCGAAAAGGCCTCGGCCAGCGGGCCGGGCGCGCCTTTCGCCACCAGTTCGGCCATGGCCCAGCCCGAACCGGGGATCGACTTGAACCCGCCGGTGCCCCAGCCGCAGTTGATGAAGCAATTGCCCAGCGGCGTGGTCGAGATGATCGGAGAGCGGTCGCCCGTCATGTCCACGATCCCGCCCCATTGGCGCAGCATCTTGAGCCGGGAGATCATCGGGAAGGTCTCGACCAGCGCGCGCACGGTTTCTTCGATATGGTGGAAGCTGCCGCGCTGGGTGTAGTTGTTGTAGCCGTCCGCGCCGCCGCCGATCACCATTTCGCCCTTGTCCGACTGGCTCATATAGCCGTGGACGGTGTTGGCCATCACCACCACATCCATGCAGGGCTTGACCGGCTCGCTGACCAGCGCCTGAAGCGCCACCGATTCCAGCGGCAGGCGGAATCCGGCCTTGGCCGCCAGAACGCCGGAGTTGCCCGCCACCACCATCGCCAGCTTGCCGCAGTCGATCGCGCCGCGCGTGGTGTCGACCCCGGTGACGCGCCCCCCCTCCGAGCGCACGGCGGTGACCTCGCATTGCTGGATGATGTCCATGCCCATGTCGGAACAGGCCCGCGCATAGCCCCAGGCGATCGCATCGTGGCGCGCGGTGCCCCCGCGCGGCTGCCACAGCGCGCCCAGCACGGGATAGCGCGGCCCGGCGATGTTGATGATCGGGCACAGATCCTTGACCCGCTCGGGGCCGATGAATTCGGTGGCCACGCCCTGCAACGCGTTCGCATGGGCGGTACGCTGATAGCCGCGCACCTCATGCTGGGTCTGGGCCAGCATCATCACGCCGCGCGGGCTGAACATGACGTTGTAGTTCAGATCCTGGCTCATCGTCTCATAAAGGCTGCGCGCCTTTTCGTAGATCGCGGCCGAAGGGTCCTGAAGGTAGTTCGACCGGATGATCGTCGTGTTGCGCCCGGTGTTGCCACCGCCCAGCCAGCCCTTTTCGATGATCGCCACATTGGTGATGCCGAAGTTGCGGCCCAGGTAATAGGCCGTCGCCAGCCCGTGACCGCCCGCGCCCACGATCACCACATCGTATTTCGCCTTGGGCTGGGGCGAACGCCAGGCGCGCTCCCACCCCTGATGATAACGCAGGGCCGCGCGGGCGATGGCAAAGGCGGAATATCGACGCATGGCAGGCGCACCTCCGGTCAGGGGTGGCCGCGCCACCCCGTTTCTGCTGCGCCGTTTCTGCGCCGAGCCGCCGCGCAATGGAAGCCCCCCAACGGCATCCTCCGGCGGTTTTGCGACACACCCCGGGGCCGCCGCCGCAGGCGCCGAGCCAGCGCGGAGGGCGCGCGCCGGGTTGCCGCGCAGGAAGCTGTGCCACGCGCGCGGGCTCACGCGATTGCGACAATTTACGGGCTTTTGCCACGGCCCCGTGCAGGGTAGACCATCGGCATGGAGTTTGCCTTATGACCTTTTGGACCATCACCGCCCTGCTCAGCCTGATCGTGGCCGCAGCCCTGCTTCTCACCCTGCTGCGCTATCGCGGCGAAGGATCGTCGGCCGCGCATGACATGCAGGTGTACCGCGACCAGTTGCAGGAACTCGACCGCGACCTCGCCCGCGGCGTTCTCGCCCCCGAAGAGGCCGAGCGCGCGCGCACCGAGATCTCGCGCCGCATCCTGGAGGCCGACCGCAAGGCGCGCCGGACATCCTTCGCGCGCACCGGCACCGGCACCGGCGTCGCCGCTGCGCTGATGACCGTGGTGGTCGTCGGCGGCGCCTTCGCGCTTTACCGACAACTGGGCGCGCCGGGCTATCCCGACCTGCCGATGGCCAGCCGCATCGCCGCGAGCAAGGAATCGATGGAATCGCGCCCCGCCCAGGCCGTGGCCGAGGCGCAGGTCCCCAGCACCCCGCCCGTGCAGGAACCCGATCCGGCCTACGTCAAGCTCGTCGAGCGTCTGCGCTCCACCCTGTCGGAAAAAAGCGGCGATCCGCGCGGCTTCGATCTGCTCGCGCGGTCGGAAAGCATCCTTGGGCGCTATGTCGACGCGCATCGCGCCAAGGCCCGCGCGATCGCGCTGAAGGCCGATGCGGCCAACGCCGAGGATTACGTGCAACTGGCCGACCTGCTGATCATGGCCGCGGGCGGCTATGTCTCGCCCGAAGCCGAAAAGGCGCTGCGCGCGGCGCTGGCCCGCGATGCCGAAAACGGCGTCGCGCTTTATTATTCCGGCATCATGTTCCTGCAAAACGGACGCCCCGACCTGTCGTTCCGCATCTGGCGCAAGCTGCTGGCCGATGGCCCGCAGGAGGCCTCCTACCGCGAGGCCATCCTCGCCCAGATGCCCGAGGTCGCGCAGCTTGCCGGCGAGCGCTATTCGCCGCCGTCGAAAGTCGCCTCATCGGGACCCGCGCCCTTCGCGAACGGCGCCGTCACCCTGCCCGGCCCCGACGCCGCCGCGGTCGCGGCCGCGGGCGAGATGTCGGACGAGGATCGCAACCAGATGATCCGCGGCATGGTCGACCGGCTGTCCAACCGCCTGGCGACCGAAGGCGGCACACCGGCCGAATGGGCGCGGCTGATCGGTGCGCTGGGCGTGCTGGGCGACACCGACCGCGCGCGCGCCATCTGGGACGAGGCGCGCACCGTCTTCGCCGGCAAGCATGAGGCACTGGCCCAGCTCCGTCAGGCCGCCGAGAGGGCGGGCATCGTCGAGTGAGCGGGCAGATCACAGACGATCTGCTGGAATTTCACCGTTCCCTGCCGCCGATGCAGGCCATAGCCGGGCTGGATCTGGGCGACAAGACGCTGGGCGTCGCGGTCAGCGACGCGATGCTGGGCGTCGCCTCGCCGCTGCGCACGATCCGGCGGCGAAAGTTCACCCAGGACGCCGAAGAGCTGCTGGCGATCCTGTCCGCACGCGCGATCAGCGGCGTGATCCTGGGGCTGCCGCGCAACATGGACGGAACCGAAGGCCCGCGCTGCCAGAAAACCCGCGCCTTCGCGCGCAACCTGTCGCGGCTGGCACCGCTCAGCATCGGATTCTGGGACGAACGGCTGTCCACCGTCGCCGCCGAGCGGGCCCTGCTTGAGGCCGACACCTCCAGAAAACGCCGCGCCGAGGTTATAGACCACGTCGCGGCCGCCTATATCCTGCAAGGCGCGCTCGACCGGCTGCGCCATATCAGGCAGGATACCGCATGACCGACCGCCCCGTTTGGAAACGTAAAGAGCCCAGTTCGCCCTGTGTGGATATCTGCGTGATCCATCCGCGCGAACGCCTGTGTACCGGCTGTCTGCGCACCATCGACGAGATCACCGCCTGGGCCAGGCTTTCCGAAGACGAACGGCAAGCGATCATGGCCGAATTGCCCGACCGCGCCCCGCGACTGAAGCAACGCCGCGGCGGACGCGCCGCCCGCCTTTCACGAGGAGGCGGCAAAGCCTAGCCGGGTGCCCGGCCGCGGGCACGCGCCTGCGCTTCAGATCGCCAGCCGCGGCGCCTCGTGATGCTGGACGCACCGCAGCGCGGCCTCGATCACCTCCGGGCCTGCGCCATCGCGATGCGCGCCCTCTGACAGGGTGCGCCGCCAGCCGCGCGCGCCCGGACGGCCCGCGAACATGCCCAGCATATGGCGCGTTATCTGGTTGAGGCGTCCGCCCCCGCTCAGGTGACGTTCGATATAAGGCAGCATAGCCTCCACCACCTGATCGGCGCTGCGCCCCTTGCCCTGTCCGAAAACCACCCGATCCGCGTCCAGCAAAATGTCGCAGGGCGCATGATAGGCCGCGCGCCCGATCATAACGCCGTCCATCCCGCAATCCAGAAATGCGCGCGCCTGCGCCAGATCCGTGATCCCGCCGTTCACCGACAGATGCAGCTGCGGGAAGGCGCGCTTCATCTCCAGCACCAGATCATAGTCGAGCGGCGGCACATCGCGGTTCTGCTTGGGCGAAAGCCCTTGCAGCCAGGCCTTGCGCGCATGGATCGCAAAGCGGTCCACCCCGGCGGCGGAAACCTGTTGCAGGAAATCCGGCAGCACCTCGCAGGGCATCTGATCGTCGACACCGATGCGGCATTTCACCGTGACCGGGATATCGCACGCCGCGATCATTTCCGCCACGCACGCGGCCACCAGCCGGGGCTTTTCCATCAGCACCGCCCCGAACGCGCCGGACTGCACCCTGTCGGAGGGGCAGCCGACGTTCAGGTTGACCTCGTCATAGCCCCAGTCCTGCGCGATCCGCGCCGCGCGCGCCAGCTCCGCCGGATCGGACCCGCCAAGCTGCAACGCCAAGGGATGCTCGGCCGCATCAAACCCCAAAAGCCGCACCCGATCCCCGCGCACAACAGCCGCGGCGGTCACCATCTCGGTATAAAGCAACGCATGAGCGCTCATCTGCCGGTGGAGATAACGGCAATGGCGGTCGGTCCAGTCCATCATGGGTGCGACGGACAGGCGGGAGGCCCCCGTCGTGCTGTGACGTTCGTGAGCCATTGGCTTTGCCGCGTGCCGCATCATGCAGCTTTCCTGTTCTGTTTTTGCCGGTTGCGGCGCCATGAATGGCGGGGCGGATATCGTGGACCCGCCGCCCGGTGTGGGCGCGCGCGGGCCCGTTTAACAGGCCCGCGCGGCGGCCGCAAACGCCGCTGTCCCGCCACGGCGTCTGATCGCCCGGCGAAAAGCTGCGCTCGGGGCGCGATCATGCCGCGATCGCGCGGGTTGCGCCAGGGTCCGCGCCGACCGCCGCTATCTGGACAGGCAATCGGCAAATCGCCCGAGCCGCGGCGGGGGCTGCCTGCGCCTTTGTGTTGCATGCCTTGCGCAAGCCACTACAACCTCGGCCACGGGCATTCAGAGTAAATTAGATGAAGATATTGAAACTGGTCGGCCTCCTGCTCCTGCTTGGGGCCATCGGCGGTGGATTGTGGTGGTACTGGCGGCAGTCGACGCTCTACCCTTCCACGCAGGATGCCTATGTCGGGGCCAATATCGTGACGATGGCCGCACAGGTCTCGGGCCAGGTCACGACCGTCAACGTGGTCGAAAACCAGCGTGTCGCCGCGGGCGATGTCTTGCTGAAACTCGACCCCGCCCTCTACCGACATGCGGTTGACGCGGCGAAGGCCCAGGTGGCGACCGCGTCGCAGGCCGGCGCGTCCTTCGAGGCGCAGATCACCGCGGCCGACGCCGGGGTGCAAAGCGCTCAGGTCGGGCTCGACACCGCGGCCGCACAGGCGGAGCGCGACCAGACCCTGCTCAGCCGGGGCGACATCACGCAGGCCGTGGCCGACCGCAACCGGGCGACGCTGGCTCAGGCGCAGGCCGCGCTCAACTCCGCCAAGGCGCAACTGTCGCAGGCCCGCGCGGCGCTTGCCTCCAACCGCGATGCGCTGGCGGCGGCGCAGGCGCGGCTCGCCACAGCCATGACCGACCTGGCCCACACGGAAATCAAGGCCCCCGCCGATGGCTGGATCGCGAACATCAGCCTGCGCAGGGGCGCGACGGTGTCCGCCTTTCAGCCGCTGTTTTCGCTGGTCGAGGGGTCCGAATGGTGGGTGGACGCCAATTTCAAGGAAACCGACCTGCCCCGGATCCTGCCCGGCCAGCCCGCGACGGTCACCATCGACATGGTGCCGGGGGTGACGTTTTCGGGCAAGGTCGGATCGGTCGCGGCGGGCTCGGGGGCCAGCTTCGCGCTGCTGCCGGCTGAGAACGCGACGGGGAACTGGGTCAAGGTCACGCAGCGGTTCGCGATCCGCATAAAGCTCGATCCCGGCACGACGCGGCTGCGCGCGGGCGCCAGTGCCACGGTGACGGTCGACACCACCGCACCGGTCAGCCAGCCCGGGCCATGAGCGGCGCGACGGGTGACGGCCACGCGGCCCTGCCCGCGGACGGGGCACAGATCGGGGACAGATCCGGTGTCAGCGTCGCGATCGTCGTCGCCGTGGTGCTCAGCGCCGTGCTGGAGGTTCTCGACAGCACCATCGTCAACGTGGCGCTGCCGCATATCCAGTCGGCATTCGGGGCCACGACCGACCAGACCACCTGGATACTGACAAGCTATATCGTGGCGGCGGTGGTGGTGATGCCGCTGACCGGCTTCATGGCCAAGCGCATCGGCCGCCGCCGCCTGATCCTGACGTCCATTACCGGGTTCACCGTCTTTTCAAGCCTTTGCGGCCTCTCGTGGAGCCTCGGCAGCATGGTGATCTTCCGGCTGGGCCAGGGAATGTTCGGCGCGTTTCTGATTCCGCTGTCGCAGTCCATCCTGTTCGACGCCTTTCCGCGCGAAAAGCGCGGACAGGCGATGGCGATGTTCGGGCTGGGCGTGGTGGTCGCGCCGGTGCTGGGGCCGACGCTGGGCGCGCTGCTGACCGACTATTTCTCGTGGCGCATGGTGTTTTTCGTCAATCTTCCGATCGCGGCGATGGCGCTGCTGATGCTGTCGGGGGAATTGCCCGCCGACACGCCCGAAACGCTGAAAACGGACTGGATCGGCCTGCTGTTGATGGCCACCGGGATCGGGGCGCTGCAATATGTGCTGGATCAGGGCCAGTCCAGCGACTGGTTCGCATCGCGTGTGATCCAGGTGGCGATGATCGTCGCGGTCCTCAGCGGTGCCGCCTTCCTCCTGCGCGGCCTGCGGGTGCCGCGCAACATCATCGATCTGCGCCTTTTTGCCGATCGCAACTATGCCGCCGCCAGCGCGACGATCGCGGGGTTCTCGGTTTCCATGTTCGGCGGCATCGCGATCCTGCCGCTTCTGGTGCAGGGGCTGCTGGGCTACCCGGTGATCGAGGCGGGCTATCTCTTCATCCCGCGCGGGCTGGCGGCGGGCGTTTCGATGGTGCTGACGGGGGCGGTTCTGGTGGGCCGGTTCGATCCGCGCGTGCTGGCGGGCATCGGGCTGGTGCTGACCGCGATCAGCAATTTCCAGATCGGCGCGCTGAACCTGAACGCCAGCTTCTGGCAGCTGGCCCTGCCCGGTGCGGTGGGCGGGCTGGGCATGGGGCTGGTGTTCGTGCCGATGTCGACGCTGGCCTTCGACGGGATCGGATCGGATCGCCAGGACGAGGCGTCGGGCCTTTATGGCGTGACGCGCCAGCTCGGCTCATCCATCGGAATCGCGGTGGTGGGCGCGCTACTGGTGCGAAGCATCACGGTCGACACCGCCACGCTGAGCGCGAATGTCACCCAGTTCAGCCCGGCAGCGCGCGCCTACCTCGCCCCGCTGGGATTGACCCCCGACAGCGCGCAGGGCGCCGCGATCCTGAACGCGCAGATCGCCAAACAGGCGGCGATGATGGCCTATACCCATGTGTTCAACGTGCTGGGCGGGGTGGCGGCGGCGCTTTTGCCGCTGCTTCTGGTGATGAAACGTCCTACGCGGGCGCAGCCCCCCCCGCCGCGCATTGAATTGACGCCGCGCATTGGCGCCGCGCACCCGGGCGGGCGCCCGGGCGCGGAGCGGAGATCACGCCACCACGCCGCCATCCCAGGTCGCGCCCGGCCCGGACGGCAGGATGCCGCCCGTGGCCACCTGGCGAAACCCGTCCCTTTCGCGAAACAGAAACAGCGCCGCGATGTTGCGGGCCTGCGCGATGGCCACTCCCCGCTGCGGCCCCATGACCAGAAGCGCCGTCGCCCAGGCATCGGCCGTCATGCAATCGCGCATCATCACCGTGACCGAGGCCGCGCCGCCCTGCACCGCCTGCCCGGTCGCCGGATCGATGGTATGGGCGTAGCGGGTGCCGTCGCGCTCGAAGAAACGCCGATAATCGCCCGAGGTGGCCAGCGCCCGGTCCTCCGGCTCCAGCACGTCCCAGGCGTCGACCGCGTTTCCGGCCGCGCTTCCGGCCGCGCTCCTGTCCCCGTCGGCGGCTGCGTCGGGCCGGTCGATCGCCACGCGCCAGCGCCCCTCGACACCGGGTTTGCGCCCGCAGGCACGGGTTTCCCCGTCGATCGAGACCAGAAAATCGCCGAGCCCGCGGTCCAGAAGAACCTCGCAGATCCGGTCGACGCCATAGCCCTTGGCGATGCCCGACAGATCCACATACATCGGGGCGCGTTTGATCAGGGCGGGCGGGTCCATGCGCGCCTCCAGATCCCGCCAGACGCCGACGGGTGCGTCCTTCGGAACATCCTGCGGGCCGGGGGCGACCGCACCGAAGCGGCTGTCGGGCGGTGCGGCGCTCATCTCGGCGCCCGTCCCGGCGCCCGTCCCGGCGCCCGTCCTGGCCCCCGTCCCGGCATCGGGCACGGGGTCCAAAACCGGGCCGAAGCCCCAGGCGTTGACGGCCGCCCCCACGGTCATGTCGAACGCCCCCTGCGACGCCTTGCTGATGGCCAGCCCCGTGCCCACGACATGCGCCAGATCCCGGGGCACGGACACCCAGTCGCCCACCGGCGCCGCGTTGAACCGTGACAGATCCGACGCGGGCTTCCACGTCGACATCTGCCGGTCCACCGCATCCACCGCCTCGAAAATCGCCGCCGACAGCGCCGCCTCGTCCAGATCGGCCCTGAGCGCGACCCGCACCTGATAGGTGGTGCCCATCGTTACCCCGTCGAAAACCGCGATGCGCGCGGGGACGGATTTGCGCAATGCGCCATCGGCGCGGATGGGCGCGCCCGCCTTGGGGCGGCGCGCGGCGGGATTGCCTCGTTTCAAGAAACCCAGCATGGGACGCTCCTTCTCAGAATATGTCTTCGAGGTAGAGTTTCCGCGCCTTCAACTGATGCGTGCTCAGCCCCAGCGGCGCCAGAAGCGTGTCGAATTCCGTCGCGACCGCCTGCGCCATCGCGTCGCCGCCGCACACCATGACCGACGCGCCCGCGCGCAGCAGCGCAACCAGACGCTCGGCATCGCCGCGCAGCTTGTCCTGCACATAGGCGCGGTCGTGATCGCGGCTGAACGCGGTCTCGAGCCGCGCGAGGCGGTCGGCCTCAAGGCATTGGTTCAGCGTGTCCTCATAGAGGAAATCCGAACGGCGGGACCGTCCGCCCCAGAAAAGATGCAGCTCGCGGCGCGCCGCGTTCGACCGGATCATCCCCACGAAGGGCGCGATGCCCGTGCCCGCCGAGACCATGATCACCGGCTTGCCCCCCGGCACCGGAGAGAATTCGGGGTTTTCCTTCACGAAGGCGCTGATCGTGTCGCCGGGTTCCATCGCGTGCAGCATCCCCGAACATTCGCCGCCGATCTGCCGGCGCACGCAGATTTCCGCGACATCCGCCGAGGCCGCCGAGGACAGCGAATAATACCGCGGCACCTGGCTGCCCGGCGGCAGGATGCCCAGCAGATCGCCGGGTCCGAACACCGGCGCGCGCCCCGCCCCCAGAAGCCGCCTCCAGGCCGCGGGGCGCGGCCCCGCATCGCGGCGAAAGCGCAGCACGGCGGTCGGCGCCTGCACGTCCTCGCCATAGAGCGTGCGGCTGATCAGCGTCAGCTCCTCGGTCGGGGGCAGTTCGATTTCATGGCGCAGGGTCAGTGTCGTGCCCAGGATCCGCGCCAGATCGTTGCCCCAGGTCGCGAAGGCCTGAGGCGACTGCCGGTTGATCAGCGCAGGCTCCAGCGCGCGGCGGATGCCCTGGGCATCGAGTGCTGCGTCGACATCCTTGGCGAACTGGCAGTAATGCGCGAAGGCGCGGTCCCCGAACCCCAGAACGGCATAGGACCAGGCGGGGCGATCGGCCATGTCGGCCAGTCGCGCGAGAAAGCGATCGGCCGATGCAGGCGCGGTTCCGTTTCCGTAAGTTGACGTAAGAACAATGACATGCGACGCCATCTTGTAGTGGTCTCTGAAGGCGTTCATGGCGCTGCTGTGCACCTTGTGCCCGGCTGCGGTCAGATCACGGTGCAATGTGCGCGCGAAACCCCAGGTGGTGCCGCCCTCCGAGCCCACGAGGAGGACGATATCGGCCACGGCGGCCGGGCGGTTGTCGGGGATGCGCAGCTTGCGCCTGCGTCGGCCCCACCAGATGACCACGCCCGTGATCCCCAGCACCGGCACCCCCAGCGCCGCGATCCCCAGCAGCAGGCCGACGATCGCCAGCCCCTCGCCGGTGTGCACCGCGTAGAACCATTCGTGGATCTTCATCGAGGTGGTGGCGGGCACCGCTTCGAGCACATCGCCGGTGAACTGGTCGATGATCGTGAGGCCGGCGTCGGTGGTCACGGTGAAGACGTCGCGCGTATCGCCCGCGAAGGGGAATTGCAGCTCTCGCAGGGACTTCAGCGGGATCTCGGCAAGACCGTGCAGCGTGCCGGGTGCCACGGCGGGCAGACCTTGGGTGCTTTCGGGAAACTGCACGCTTTCGATCTGCGCGACGGGCAGCACGCCCAGATCTGTCAGCACCATGTAAAAGCCGGTCAGCGACGACAGCAGCAGCGGCACGATGAGAATGCGCGACAGCGCACTGTGCCAGCGCGCCGCGGGCTTGCCCTGCACCCGGCCGAAGATGCGGGCGAGCCCGCCCATCCGCGCGGCCAGAACGATCACCCCCGCAAGGCTGACCAGCGCCAGCGCCAGCGCCCCGATCCCGGTGATCATCCGCCCGCTGTCGCGCAGAAACAGCGCCCGGTGAAAATCCTTGAGCGTGACCCACAGCGGATTTCCCGGCTCCACCGGCCCCGCGAAGGCGCCGGTCGCCTGATCGACCCAGCTTTTGCGCGGCGCGCCGGTGGCATCGAAGTAGCTGGCCTTGAGCGCGCCCGACGGGCTGCGCAGGAGGCGATCCATCTCAAGCCCCGCAAGGTCCATCTTGCCGAGCAGATCGGCCACGCTCTGCCCGGCGGCGGATTGCGCCTGGGGCGCCAGGCTGTCCAACACCGGGCGCAGCGACAGCGCGCTGCCGCCCAGCGCCAGCACAACCACCAGCACCAGCGAGCCCAGCCCGAGCCAGGTATGAAGCGCGCGCCACATCCCGCGATCAGTAGGCGATGGTCGCTGTCGCCACGTTGCGCCGACCCGCAACCGGCGCGCCGTTGCTGGCATCGTCGAGCGGCACGACGACGTCATCGGGTACGATGCCGTAATCCTCCACGCCCGTTTCCACATGCAGCTTGTAGCCCGCGTTCAACATGCTGTCGGGCACGTTCACCGAGGTCGAAAACTGCCCGCCGCGCCCGACGCTTGCGCCGGTGGTGCCGTCGATCCCCCTGCCCGACCGCCGGATCAGCCGGTACCAGCTGCGCAGATCGGCCTGATATTCCCCTTTCCGCCCCGCAACATAGAGCGTCGCGACATATTGATCGTTGGCATCGGTGATATAGGCAGCGGCATAGGCGGGCGGGCCGGGGAAATTCGCCATATCGACTTTCACATCCAGCGTTTTCGCGGAAAGCGGCCCCGCGCCGACCAGCGCGGCGACAAGGGCTGCGGATTTCAGATACATCGTCATGAGAGAGGTTCCTTTTTCAAATGCCCCTGTTTTGGGGGGTATGCGGATTTGACGGCAGCGCGCGCGTCCTGATAGTCGGGACATAAGGTGCAAAGCTGTCGCCAACCTGAACGACGCCGCTTTGGGCCGGAAGGCTTTGCTCATGCGCGTACTTTTGCTCGAAGATGACGACAAGATCGGCTCCGCGGTGCGCGATCATCTGGCCGCGGCGGGCCACGGCGTCGACTGGGCGCGCGACATCGCCGCCGCGACCGAATTCCTGGCCGTCACCGCATTCGATCTGGTTTTGCTCGACATGGGCCTGCCCGACGGCGATGGCCTGACGGTGCTCAAACGCATCCGCCAGCGCGCCATCCTGGCATCGGTCATCATCCTGTCGGCGCGATCCCGCGTCGCCGATAGGATCGCGGGGCTGAACGCGGGCGCGGATGATTTCCTGGTCAAGCCCTTCGATCTGAGCGAGCTGGACGCGCGCGTCAACGCGGTCGCCCGCCGGGTCAACGGCAAGACCGGCACGGAAGAGACCTTCGGCGCGCTGACGATCGACCACGCCCTGAAACGCATCACCCGTCACGGCCAGCCGGTGGAACTGACCGCGCGGGAATGGACGGTGCTGGAACGGCTGACCCGCCGCGCGCATGAGACCGTCTCCAAGGGCGCGATCGAAAACGCACTTTACGAATACGACGCCGACGTCGACAGTAACACGGTCGAGGTCTACGTCAGCCGCCTGCGCAAGAAACTGGGCAGGGACGCGATAAAAACGCTGAGGGGCCTGGGCTATCAGATGTCACGGGAAGGGCGCTGAGATGTCGATTGCCAAACGCCTAGTGATCTGGCTGACCCTCAGCATTGCGCTGCTGTGGATCGGCACCGCGATATTCACCCGGTCCGTCTTCGTCGAGGAGATCGACGAGATGCGCGAGGATGCGATCCGCAACACCGCGCATCGGATGATGCCGCTGATCGTGCATATGGTGGCGGGCGGCTCCGAGACCGGCTCGGGGAGCGGCATCCGGGACGGCTCGGCGCCGGGTTCCGGGCTTTTGCTGGATGAGGATGCGAAATTCCTCGTCTCCGGCATCGACGGGGCCATGGCATTTATGGTCCGCGACAGGACGGGCAAGCCGGTGTTGCGGTCCTACGATGCCCGGGACGTGCAGTTTCCCGCCTCGCTCCGGCCGGGGCTGTCGCATTCGCGCAGCGCCCTGGCCTATACGCTGACCGACAGCGCGAGCGGCCTGTCGTTGAGCGTGGTGGAACCCGACGCGCACCGCCGCGAAGCCCTGGCGGAGGCGACGACCGCGCTGTTCGGACCGCTGGCCATGCTGGTGCCCATCATCATCGCGGTGATCTACCTGCTGATCCGGCTGGCGACCAACCCGATCCGCGACCTGCGCAGGCGCATTTCCCGCGGGCGGCCGGGCGATCCGCGCACGCTCGAGGATCAGACCCGCGCGAAGGAGTTGCGCCCGATCGCCCGTGCGGTCGACCAGCTGATGAAACGGCTGGATGCCACATTGGATTACGAGCGCAATTTTTCGGCCAACGCCGCGCATGAGCTGCGCACCCCGGTCGCGGGCGCGCTGGTGCAGACCCAGCGCCTGCGTCAGGAACTTGACAGCGAAAGCGCCGTCGCGCGCGTGGATGCGGTCGAGGGGGCATTGCGCCAGCTGGCCGATGTTACGGAAAAACTGTTGCAGGTGTCGCGGTTCGAGTCGCTGCCCCGCACCCACGACACCCGCGAGGATCTTTCGCAGGTCGTCGATCTCGTGGTGTCGGAGACCGGCAACGCCACCGGCCAGACCGCCCGCATCTCGGTCGACAACCGGCTGGGTCAGGACATGATGGTGGCGCTGGATCCGGATATCTTTGCCATCTGCCTGCGCAATCTGATCGAGAACGCCATCCGGCACGGCGATCCCGCGGGCCCCATCACCGTAACGCTCGCGCCCGACTGGACGGTGCATGTCGTCAACGAGGGGCCCGCGCTCGACCCGCGCAGCCTGGAGGCGCTGACCCAGCGCTTCGCCCAGGGCGATGCGGCGCAAAGCGGCCACGGGCTTGGCCTGTCGATCGTGGACCGCCTGATGAAGCAAAGCGGCGGCGGGCTGACGATCCTGTCGCCCGCCAGCGGGCGCCGCGACGGGTTCGAGGCCATCCTGACACTGCCCTGATCCTCGCCGCTTCGGCAGGCCGCCTGCGCCGGGCGTTTCGCCCCGCCACCCGGTGGCCGCCGCCCCGGCGGAGGGCCGATCCAGACCGGACCGGCCCCGGAGCGATCCCTGAGCGATCCCGCAGCCCCCGGCCCGCCCCGGAACCGCGCCTATTCGAAGCTGCGTTTCCAGCCGTGCGCGGCGAAGATCTCGGCGCCCGCGTCCGCCTTGAGGAATGCGATGAACCGGCTTACCTCGCCGTAGTCGCGGCCCTTCTCGGTGCGCGCGACCGAGGTATCGCGGTAAATCGTCAGCTCCGGCTCGGTCGGGACCATGTCCGCGATATCGGGATTGTCGATCTGCCAATGGTTCCAGATCAGCCAGGCGTCGAAGCTGTCATCCTTTTTCCACGTCTCGCGCGCGGCACCGCTGTTGGGCGCCAGATGGTCGATGTTGGCACGGAAGGCGGCCATTGCCTCGACATTGCGCATACGGCCCACGATATCCTCCCAAAGGCCCACCTGCCCGGCGCCGTCGACGACCATGAGGCCCAGGTCGCGCTCGACCAGGTCCCTGATGCCCTTGATATCCTTGGGATTGCCCTTGCGCACCAGAATGGCCGAGGGGCGCAGGAACAGCGGCTCCACCGTGTCTTCGAGCACCGATCCATGCGCCGCGATGAAGTCATCCATCATGTTCTGCGATCCGCTGAACAGCGCGTCGGCATCGGTCTTGGCGTCCTCCATCCATTTGGACGAGGGGCCGGCGGTGACCTTCACCGCGATTCCGGTTTCCTTCTCGAAGGCGGCGGCGGCATCCTTCATCGCGGGCGCCGGGCCGCCCGGCCCGAAGAGGGAGATGTCGGCGGCCGCGATCTGGGCGGAGAACATTCCCGCCACGGCACTCGCGACAAACAAGCGTGTGATCGTCATGTGTGATCCTCCCTATGATTATGCTGGTTATCCGGCACAACATTCAGAAATCGGCATTTGTTCCGGCACGCACCCGCGGACGGCGCGGGGGCCACCCGCCTATCGCGCGGGCGGCGTGGCGCCGGGGCGCGGGAAGGTCTGGCGCCACCGGCCGATGAAGGACGCCCGCTTCTGGCGGTCAAGCGCCACCAGCAAGGTCGGCGACAGCTCGATCGGTCGCGTCAGCCGGGTCGAGATGCCTTCGGTCTCGACCAGCTCGCCTTCGGCGCCCACGGTCACCAGCAGCAGCGCCGAGCGCATCGCCGTGCGACCCTCGGGCGACAGGATGAAATCGACAAAGGCGCGGGCCTCGGCGATATGGGGGGCATCGCGCGGGATCATCGCCGCGCGCGACAGCAGCAGCGTGTAGTCGTTGGGGGCGATCACGCCGATGCGCCTGTCCTCGCGCGCCCGCGCCAGCGCGTAGGAGCCCAGCACGTTATAGGCGACAAGGTAGTCGCCGCGCGCCACGCCGTCGATGATTTCCGCCGAACAGCAGGTCACCACCGCGCCGCTGCGGCCCAGCGATTCCAGCAACCCGCCGAATGTCGTGGCCTCTTGCGCATCCATGAACGCGAAAAGATAGCCGAGCCCGGATTCCTCGATATCATAGGTCGCGACGCGTCCGGCGTAGCGGCTGCGATCGGGACGCAGCAGGTCCAGCAGCGCAAAGCGCGAGACCGGCACCTCATCGGGCGGCACCAGTTCACGGTTGTAGACGATCACCGCCGGCTCGCTGGTGATCCCCCAGAGCTGGTCGCGCCAGCGCAGCTCCGGCTTCAGCCGCGCCGTCCGGGCAGAGACATGCGTGGCCGCGCAGGCGTCATTGACCAGCTTGACCATCTGATGCACGCCCGAGCTGATCACCAGATCCCCCCTGCCCGTGTCGTCGCCCGTGTCGGCGCCCGCGTCGGCACCCTGTGCGCATTCCGCCTGGCTGAGATCGAACAGCGGGTTCGAGCCCCATTGCTGGTAATCGATCGCCAGCCCCGGCCGGTCGCGCAGAAACGCCCGGATGACCGGCGCGAAGGCCGCGATATCCGTGGTGCCGCGCACCAGCAGGCGCGCCGCCGCATCGAGCGGGCCGTAGCTTGCCGTGGCCTCCTGCGCGCGCAGAGCCGTCGGCGCGCCGGAAAGGGCCGCGGCCAATGCGACAGCCGCCATCCCCGCGCGTCCCGCGATATGCGCCCACCCCGGCCTCATGTCCGCGGCAACTGCCGGGGCAGGATCAGCGTGGCGCGGAACCCGCCGCCTGTCGCCTCGTCTGCGCCGTCGCCCGCACCCGCGCCCGCTTCGCCGCCTGCGGCGCCGGGGTGACTGTCGCCCGGCGCCGCCGTCAGTTCCAGCCTGCCGCCATGGGCGTCGGCCACCGACACCGCGATGGCCAGCCCCAGGCCGGCGGAATCGGCCTTGGAGGCGGCCGAGCGCGCGAAGCGGCGGCCCGCCTGGCCGACGATCAGCGCGGGCGGGCCCGCGCCCGCGTCCTGCACCCAGATGCGCGCCTGCGTGTCGCTGCCCGCCACGCCCATGCGCAGGGGGGGCAGCCCATGGCGTTGCGCGTTGTTCAAGAGGTTCTTGCAGGCCTCGACCAGCGACAGCCTGTCGCCCGAAAGGATCACCGGATCGGCGGGCAGGTCGATGCGCACGCCCGAGGGGCCGCCGCCTTCGGGTTCGCATTCCTCGAGCACTTCCAACGCCATCTCGCGCAGATCGAAGCTTTCCGTCGGGGCGGAATGCGCCCGGTGAATGACCATGGCCCGGCTGAGCATCTGGTCCAGAAGCCGCCCCAGGCTGACAGACCGGCGATGAATCCGCTCCACGATCAAGGCCTTGCGCGCGGGATCGGAGTCGCGCGCGGCCAGATCCGATTGCGCGCGGATCGCGGCGACGGGGGTGCGCAGCTGATGGGCGGCATCCTCGATCAGGGTGCGCATCGCCATCACCTGCCGGTCCAGCCGCGCCATGAAACTGTTGAGCGCGCCGACCATCACCGCGGCTTCGCGCGGGACGGCCAGATCCACCGGCGTCAGATCGTGCGGGTCGCGCTGGCGCAGCGCCGCGCCGATCCGGTCCAGCGGCCGCAACGCCGAGCGCACCGCCAGGATCGCCAGCACCGCCATCGCGATGCCGGTCAGCGCCAGCACGATCAGCGCGCCCCGGGTGATGTCCAGCGCCAGCGCACGGCGCGCCAGCTCGGTGTGCCCCACGATCACCCGCACCGCGCCGGAAAAGCTGCGTTCCGCGAAACGGCGCGTCAGCGAGACGAAGCGCGCCGGCTCGCCGTTCATCGGCGCGTCGAAAAAGATCTGGTCCCCGCCCGCCCCGGCAGGCGGCAGCGGCGCGCTGTCATAGCCTGTCACCGTCGCGCCGTCGGGGCCGATCACGCGGTAGCTGATCCGGTCGTCGGGCGCCAGCGCCAGCAGCTGGAACGCCGACAAGGGCAAATCGACCACCGCGCGGCCCTCGCGGGCACTGATCGACGAGGCGATGTCATTGGCCGCCCCGACGAGCAGCCGGTCGTAGGCTTCCCGCGCGGCCTGCCTGCCATAGCTGAAGGCCGCCAGGGAGACGAAGATCCCGCCGATCATCAGCACCCCCGTCACCGCCAGCGCGACGCGCCCGGTCAAGGACATGCGCAAACGGGGGGCGGTGTCCTCAGCCGGTTGCATCGAACCGGTATCCGAGCCCGCGCAGCGTCTCGATGGCGGTGCCGCTACCCGCGATCTTCTTGCGCAGCCGCGCGATGTAAAGCTCGACCGCGTTCAGCCCCACATCGGAATCGTCGAAGGAAAACAGACCGTCGTACAGGCGTTCCTTGCTCAGAACCTTGCCGCGGTTGCCGATCAATATGCCCAGCAGTGCCAGTTCGCGCCGGGTCATCGCGACCCCGCGCCCGCCGATGCGCAGGCTGCGCGCGGCGGCGTCGAAGACCAGACCGCCGACCTGTATTTCCGTGCCCTTCTGCGATTGGTCGCGGCGTGCGAGCGCCCGCACGCGGGCCTCCAGCTCTCTCAGATCGAAGGGTTTCACCAGATAGTCGTCGGCCCCGTCGTTCAGCGCGCTGACGCGGTCGTCGATCGAGAACTGCGCGGTCAGGATCAACACGGGCGTGGCATCGCCCCCGCGGCGCAGGTCATGCAGGATCGTGGTGCCGAGGCCGTCGGGCAGGTTGATGTCGAGGACCAGCACGTCATAGCGCTGCACGGCCAGGTGATCCTGCGCATCCCCTACGCTGGCGGCGATGTCGCAGGCGATGCCGACGCGCGCGAAGCTTGCCGAAATCGCATCCGACACGTCCCAGGTATCCTCCACCAGCAACACGCGCATCCTGACCTGTCCTCCTCCGCAGCGCACGATAGGACAAGCCGCGCGCGAGGTGAAGGCGCCATGCACCGCCGCCGTGCCTGGCGCGGCCTTGCCTCCTCCCCCGGTCCCGCGCGGCACACCCGGCCCCGCGCCGCCCGGCCGCGATGATAGGTTCGTGACAGCAACATCGCCTATCACCATGCACAGGCGCCGCCCGCCCCCCGTGTGGCGGCCCCCACACCATACGGAGGAGAAACCATGACATTGAAACTTACCCGCAAGGCCCTTGCCGCCGCGGCCGTGCTCGCCTCGGTGGCGCTGGGCGCGCAGGCGCAGGACTTCACCCCCTCCAACCCCGAGTGCATCGCACCGGCCAACCCCGGCGGCGGCTGGGATTTCACCTGCCGTCAGGTGGGCAAGTCGTTGCAGGATCAGGGGCTGATCCCCTCGACCATGCAGGTGGTGAACCTCGCCGGTGGCGGTGGCGGCGTGGCCTTCGCCGAGGTCGTCAACAAGCGCAACGATTCCAACGACCTGATCGTGGCGGCATCTTCGGCCACCGCCACGCGCCTGGCGCAGGGCGCCTATCCCGGCAACACGATGGATCAGGTTCGCTGGCTGGCAGCCGTGGGCGCCGATTACGGCGTGATCGCCGTGGCCAAGGACAGCCCGATCAAGGATCTGCCCGGCCTGCTGGACCAGATCAAGGCCGACCCCAAGTCGGTATCCATCGCGGGCGGTTCCGCCGTTGGCGGCTGGGACCACCTGAAGGTTCTGATCGCCACCAATGCCTATGGCATCGAGGACGTGCGCTCGGTCAAATACATCGCCTTCGACGGTGGCGGCGAGGCGGTGACGCAGCTGCTGGCCGGATCGGTCCAGGCCTTCACCGGCGATCTGTCCGAGGCGAAGGGCTTTGTCGACAGCGGTGATATCCGCATCCTCGCGGTTCTCGCCCCCGAGCGTCTGGGCGGCGAATTCGCCGACATCCCCACCGCCAAGGAACAGGGTGTCGATGCGATCGGCGCCAACTGGCGCGGGTTCTACGCCCCCGGCGGAATGTCGGACGCGGCCTACAACTACTGGGTCGATGACATCGCCAAGCTCTACGCCTCCGACGAGTGGAAGCAGATCATGGAAGCCAACGGCCTGGCCCCGCTGGACCTGCAGGGCGAGGAATTCCAGGCCTTCGTCGCGGATTCGGTTGCCAAGATCGAAGGCATCTCGCGCGAGATCGGCATCATCAAGTAATCATGCCAAGGCCGGGGGGCGACACCGCCCCCCGGCCCTTTTGCATCCAAGCGACAAGAGGGGAGCACCGCCATGAGCGACCGGATCTTCGGCGCCATCGGCCTGATCATCGCGCTGATCTTTGCGTGGCAGGCCACCGTCATTCAGGAAAGCTTTCTCAGCGATGCGGTCGGGCCCAAGGCCTTTCCGCTGATCATCGCGGGGGTGCTGGGGCTGTGTTCGGTCTATTTCCTTCTGCGTCCCGACGCGAATCCGACCTGGCCCCGCGCCGGTCGGCTGGCGGAAATCGGTCTGGCCGTGCTGGTGATGTTGGCCTACGCGCAGCTCTTGCCCGAACTCGGCTTTGTCATCGCCACGGCCATCGCCGCCGCCTATCTGACCTGGCGTCTGGGCACCCGGCCCCTGCAATCGTTGCTGGTGGGCGTGCTGACCTCGCTGGGCATCTATTTCATCTTTCACCTGCTGCTGGGCCTTTCGCTGGCGCGCGGCCCGCTCGGGTTCTGAGGAGACGCACCAATGGACACTCTGCTTTCCCTCGGAGACGGCTTTCTGGTGGCGCTGACCTGGCAGAACCTGGCGCTGGCGCTGATGGGCTGTTTTCTGGGCACGATCATGGGCGCGCTGCCCGGGCTGGGGCCCTCGAACGGCGTGGCGATCCTGATCCCGCTGGCCTTCACGCTCGGCCTCGGGGCCACGCCCGCGCTGATCCTGCTGACCTCGGTCTATTACGGGGCGATGTACGGCGGGCGGATCAGCTCGATCCTTTTGAACATTCCGGGCGACGAGCCTGCGATGATGACCTGCCTCGACGGCTATCCGATGGCGCGCGCGGGCCGCGCGGACGAGGCGCTGGCGCTGTCGGGCATCGCGTCCTTCGTGGGCTCGTTCTTTGCCACCTGGGGGCTGGTGCTGCTGGCCCCGCAGCTGGTCAAGGTGGCGCTGCTGTTCGGGCCGGCGGAATATTTCGCGCTGTTCACCCTGGCCTTTGCCACGCTGGGCGGAATCACCGGCAAGAACCCGGTGAAAACCGTGGTCGCCGCCACCCTGGGGATCATGATCTCCACAGTGGGCATCGACATCTCGACCGGGACCCAGCGCTACAC
>NZ_JBRBUA010000101.1:0-10459 GCF_052826345.1 Brevirhabdus sp.
CGATCTTGGTCACGCCGTCCTTGGTGTCTTCGTAGACCAGCACGCGCAGCGGCAGCAGCACGCCCGCGCGGCGGTCGTCCAGCATCGCCTGCGTGCCCAGCTTGGGGTTGCCGAAAATCAGAAGCTGCGTGGTCGGCAGCTGCATGTCGACGGAGGCGGCGTTCTGGGCGTGATCGACCCGCGCGATGACCTTGGCGCCCGCGTCGGTCACCGCAGCTTCGAGCGCGTCCATCACGTCGACGGCCTTTGCCTTGCTCGTCATCTCGACAAAGCCGTCCTTGGCCATCGCGGGCGTCAGCGTCAGCACGGCGGCGACAGCAAGCGCCGTCAGTCGGTGGGGGGCTGCGAATTTCATCCATTTCTCCTTTTGGCTATGGCGCCCAACTGCCCAATCCCGGCTATGTTCCCGCTCCGTGCGGCGCCAAGACCCGCCGGACGGGGTGGAACTGGCCCGCCATCGCGATTAAAGACACCACAGACCCCAGGCTGCACAGGCAGATCCCCATGCTGAAGACACGCATCATTCCCTGCCTCGACGTCAAGGACGGCCGGGTGGTCAAGGGCGTCAACTTCGTCGATCTGATCGACGCGGGCGACCCGGTGCAGGCGGCGATTGCCTATGACGCGGCCGGCGCGGATGAGCTGTGTTTCCTCGACATCAACGCCACCCATGAAAACCGCGGCACGATGTACGATCTGGCGCGGCGCACGGCCGAGCATTGCTTCATGCCGCTGACGGTGGGCGGCGGCGTGCGCAGCGCCGAGGATGTGCGCAACCTGCTGTTGGCCGGGGCCGACAAGGTCAGCTTCAATTCCGCCGCGGTGGCCGACCCGGACGTCGTGGCCCGTGCCGCCAACCGGTTCGGCGCGCAATGCATCGTGGTGGCCATCGACGCCAAGACCGTGGCCCCCGGCAAATGGGAGATCTTCACCCACGGCGGCAGGCGCGGCACCGGCATCGACGCGATCGATTTCGCGCGCACGGTGGTGGCCAGGGGCGCGGGGGAAATCCTGCTGACCTCGATGGATCGCGACGGCACGCGCGCTGGCTTCAACCTGCCGCTGACGCGGGCGGTGGCCGATGCGGTGCCGGTGCCGGTGATCGCCTCGGGCGGGGTCGGCACGCTGGATCATCTGGTGGCGGGCGTGACGCAGGGGCACGCCTCGGCGGTGCTGGCGGCCTCGATCTTTCACTTCGGCGAATTTACCATCGCGCAGGCCAAACAGCACATGGCCGCCGCAGGATTGAAGGTCAGACCGACATGAGCCACCCCCTCGACCGACTGGCGCAGACCATCGACGCCCGCGCCGCCGCGCCATCCGACGATAGCTGGACCGCCCGCCTGCTGGCCCGCGGCACCGGGAAATGCGCCGAGAAATTCGGCGAAGAGGCGGTGGAGGCCATCATCGCCGCCGTGAAGGGCGACCGCGAAGAGCTGACGCGCGAGGCCGCGGATGTGCTGTACCACCTGCTGGTGATGCTGCGATCCGCAGAGGTGCCGCTGGCGGATGTGCTGGCAGAGCTGGACCGCCGGGCGGGCACCTCGGGCATTGCGGAAAAGGCCGGGCGAAACTGAGCGCGGGCCGGCCTTCGGCGAGGATATTTTCACGACAATGAGCGGCCGCAATGGGCGCCGCGGGCGGCGGGTCAGAAGGGCCGCGCGCTGCCGAAGAGGCGCGGAATCTCGATCTTGGGGCAGCGGTCCTGCACCACCCGGACGCCGCGCGCACGCGCAAGATCGGCGGCGGCATCATCGCGCACGCCGAGCTGCATCCAGATCGCCTTGAGATCGGGAAAGCGCGCCAGCGCGTCCTCGACAATCGGATAGACATGTTCGGACCGGCGGAAAATATCGAGCGCATCGACATCGCCGGGAATGGAAGCCAGGTCGGCATGGACCGGCTCGCCCAGCATCGTCTGGCCCGTCAGGCCCGGGTTGACCGGCACGATCCGATAGCCCTTGCCTTGCAGAAATTGCGACACGTAGTGACTGGGGCGCGACGGGTTGGCGGAAAACCCCACCACCGCAAAGCTGCGCACCTGCTGGAAAATCGCGCGCAGGGTGTCGTCATCGGTGCTGTCTGCCATCGGATGTCCTTTCCAAAGCTGGCACGGTGGCGCGGGGCGGGCGGCACGGCCAAGGCGAGCGCCCCCGTGCCCGCAAAAAAGCTGCCCGCACAAAAAAAGCGCCCGAACCATAAGGCCGGGCGCAGTATCGGAACGAGGGACAGTGAAGGGAAGCTTCGGGTTCCGTCCGAAGCCTCTGAATTATCATCTAGTGTGGTTTTCATGTCATTAAAGCCGAATCACCGATTCTTGATGTAAAAATTTTAATGACTTTCTAAATTTCAAGGACGCCGGGCCAGTTTTTATCCGCTCGTTCTATATTTGCAACCATGTCCTGCCGCCACAGCGAAAAGATGGCGGGCGAATTGGTCAGAAACAGCCGTCCTTCATAGACGTTCCAGGCCGAGGGGTCGGAAATGGTCGTGTAATTGCGCGAGACGGCATAGGCGCAATAGCCGCCGTACTGGGGCGCGTAGGCGTCCGGGTCCATCTCGAAGCGTTCGCGGTTGGCGAGAGTGGAAAAGCGCCACGTCACGCCGCCCCAGCGCGTGGCAAGCTCGGCCGTGCCGGGGGTCGCGCGGCCCTGCAGGTGGTAGGCGACCGCATCATATCCCGCGATCGCGATCCCGCCTTTTTCGCACCAGCGGCCCCGCGCGGCCCAAGCCGCCGCAGGCAGCGTCAGGCCGAGCGCCAGCACCCCGAGACCGCCCGACAGAACCTTTCGGCGCGGCAGGCGGGTCAGCCCCGTGCGGGTCTGCCCCGTGATCGTATCTTCGTGCATCTGGCGGACTCCTTTCCCCCCACCGAGAATGGCGATTGAACGGGCCTGGGGCCAGCCCCCTCCGCAAAAGGTGAACGATCCATGCGCGCCGCTCACGCCTTGGCGAGCAGAGGCCAGGGGTCAGTCGAAGAGATCTTCCAGCGCGTCGAAGATCTTGCCCGCCAGCCGCTTTTTCGTGAGCTTTTTGGGTTTGCCGTGTTTTTTCCTGTGCTTCTTGGTCGGCTTGACGGAGTGGCCCGCGCCGGACCATGCGGGGATGCCCAGGCCGCCCATGTCGCGGACCGTCGCGTCGACATCGCGGGCGCCCCGCGTCCGGGCGGGCGCGGCCCGCGCCGAGGACTGGCGCAGCTGCTTGAGGTTGTGGAGCGGCGCCCCGCAGGAGCCGCAGCTCAGCTCATGGCGCGTCGTGCCCTTCAGGACCAGCGCCGCGCGCGTGCCGCAATAGCAGCAGGTTGCAATCTTCGTATCCTGACCCATCGCAATCCTATTTGGGTTGCGCCGCGTAAAGCGCAAGAGCGGCCGCGTTCGAGACGTTGAGCGAGCCGAAACTGCCCGCCGCCCGGATGCGCACCAGCCGATCGCAGGTCAGCCGCGTCTTTTCCCGCAGGCCCGGCCCCTCGGCCCCGAGCACGAGCGCGACCGGACGGTCGGCCTGCGTCTTGAGCGCCTCCTCGACGGTCGCCTCCGCGAGGCCGTCCAGACCCAGCACGAGATAGCCCATCTCCTTGAGCGCCAGCATCGCCTGCGCCAGGTTGCGCACGCGCAGATAGGGCTGGCGTTCCAGCGCGCCCGACGCCGTCTTGGCCAGCGCTCCGGTCTCGGGGGCGGAATGGCGCGCGGGGGCGATCACCGCACGCGCGCCCAGAACCTCGGCGGAGCGCAGGATCGCGCCGACGTTATGCGGATCGCTGACGCGGTCGAGCAGGATCAGCCGGGGCGGCGTCTGGGCCGCCCCCGCATCCGGGCCGTCGCCCGTGCCGGGGCGCGGTCCGACAGCCACATCCTCGAGGCTGCCCCAGTTCAGCGGGCGCACCTCGAGCGCGGCGCCCTGGTGCACGCTCCCCGGGTCGAGGGGGGCGGGAAACTTGCGCGGGTCGGCGATCTCGGGCGGGACGGCGGCCGCGCCGATCACGTCCGACAGCTTGTCGGCCGCGTTGCGCGTCACGATCAGGCGCAGCTTTTCGCGCGCCGGGTTCGACAGCGCGTCGCGCACCGCGTGCAGGCCGAACAGCCAGACCGTTTCGCTTGCCTCGGCCTTTTTCGACCGTTCCTTGTCTACCACCCAGGTCGGTTTCTTCATCGCCTGTCATCCCTGTTGAACTGGGGGTCACACATGCGGCCTGCCGCGCGGCGAGACAAGGGATTTTCCTGTTGACGGGTCTGCGCGTCGTCGGTATCCACCCCCCACCTAGCGCGCCAGCGGCGCTGCTTGGGGCGACGGGCTGCAAGGTGCGGCAGCGGACTGTAACTCCGCCGGGGAGACCCACGCCTGGTTCGATTCCAGGGTCGCCCACCACCCCTCCTCTTCCTCAGGATCCGGTTTTCGGCGCCCGCTCGCGGACTCGGCGCCGCGCGGCAGGCCGCCGTCAGAGGGCGGAAGCGGCGCCGCGGAAACGCTTGCCCCGCTGCGGCAAGTGACGTATCGCTTTGAGGGCAAGGTGGGAGAATTCGCATCCCGAATGCCGAAGGAGCAACCGCCCCGGTAAACTCTCAGGCCACAGGACCACCCTGCACGAAAGCTCTGGAGAGAGGCGCGCGATGCGTCCGCCGAAGGGATAACGATCTCAGGCGAAAGGACAGAGGGGGCATCGAGGAAGGGGCACGACCCCTTTGCAACGATGCCGTGTCCTGCGGAGCCGGCGATGATGAGGGAGGCGACATGTCCCCGGAGCTGAAACGCACGGCGCTTTACGATCTGCACATTGAACTGGGCGGCAAGATGGTCCCCTTCGCGGGCTACGAAATGCCGGTGCAATACCCTATGGGCGTGATGCAGGAACATCTGCACACCCGCGCCAAGGCGGGGCTGTTCGACGTCAGCCATATGGGGCAGATCCTGATCACCCCGAGATCGGGGCGGATCGAGGATGCCGCCCGCGCGCTGGAACGTCTGGTGCCCGTCGACATACTGGGGCTGAAGGAGGGCCGCCAGCGCTATGCGCTGTTCACCGATCCGCAGGGCGGCATTCTGGACGATCTGATGGTGGCCCAGCGCGGCGACCATCTGTTTCTGGTGGTCAACGCCGCCTGCAAGGCCCAGGATCTGCGTCACCTGAAGGATCATCTTTCCGACAGTTGCGACATCACCGCCGTCGAGGACCGCGCCCTGCTCGCGCTGCAGGGCCCGCTGGCCGAAGCTGCGCTGGCGCGCCTGCTGCCCGATGCGGCCGGGCTGCGCTTCATGGATGTCGCGATCCTGCCCGGCGCGGGCGGCGAGGTCTGGGTGTCGCGCTCGGGCTATACCGGCGAGGACGGATATGAAATCTCCGTCGCGGCCAGGGCGGCGGAAAGGGTCGCGCGGGATCTGCTGGAGATGGAGGAGGTCGCGCCCATCGGTCTGGGCGCGCGCGACAGCCTGCGGCTGGAAGCCGGGCTGTGCCTTTACGGCACCGACATCGACCGCGCCACGACCCCCTCGCAGGCGGCGCTGAACTGGGCGGTGCAGAATGTGCGCCGCACGGGCGGCGCCCGCGCGGGCGGCTTTCCCGGCGCCGATGTCGTTTTGTCCGAAATCGACGGCGCGCCCGCGCGTCTGCGTGTGGGCCTGCGTCCCGAGGGGCGGGCACCGATGCGCGCAGGCACCCTCCTTTACGCGCGCGAGGACGCGGATCGGCCGATCGGCGCGGTGACCTCGGGCGCCTATGGCCCCTCGCTGGGGGCGCCGATGTCGATGGGATATGTCGCGCGCGATCACGCCGCGGCAGGCAACCGCCTATGGGCGGAACTGCGCGGCAAACGCTTGCCAGCGACAGTCAGCCGGTTACCCTTTCTGCCGGCCAATTACAAACGCTGAGCCCCCAGAACCCCTGCATCCGACTATCTGACAACAGGAAGTTTCCGATGATGAAATACACCGAAGAACACGAATGGCTGCGCGTCGAGGACGATCTGGTCGTCGTGGGAATCACCGAGCACGCCGCGACGCAACTGGGCGACGTGGTGTTCGTCGACCTGCCCGAGGTGGGCACCGAGGTCGTCAAGGATGACGAGGTCGTCGTTATCGAAAGCGTCAAGGCCGCCTCCGATATCCTGTCGCCGCTCGACGGCACCATCGTTGAAGTCAACGACGCGCTGACCGACACGCCGAGCCTCGTCAACGACGACGCCACCGGCGATGCGTGGTTCTTCAAGCTCAAGGTCGAGGACCTGAGCCCGATGGAGGAGATGATGGACGAGGCGGCCTACAGCAAATACGTCGGCTGATCCCCTGCCCCCGACCGAAGGCGCCTGCGGGAACATGCGCCTTCGGCGAGGATATTTTCCACCAGAAGAAGGAGGGGGCCGCGAGGCGGCCTCTTTCGGTTCAGGCCCCAACCCGGAAGAGATGTCATGCCTTTCACGCCGACAGATTACCTGCCCTATGATTTCGCCAACCGGCGCCACATCGGCCCCTCGCCTGCGGAGATGGCCGAGATGCTGGACGTTGTCGGCGCGGCCAGCCTGGACGATCTGATCGATCAGACGGTGCCGAAATCCATCCGTCAGAAAGCGCCGCTGGATTTCGGCAAGGCCAAGTCCGAGCGCGAGTTGCTGTGGCACATGCGCAATGTCTCGCGCCGCAACAAGGTGCTGGATTCGCTGATTGGCCAAGGCTACCACGGGACGGTGACGCCGCCCGCGATCCAGCGCAACATTCTGGAAAACCCCGCCTGGTACACCGCCTATACCCCCTATCAGCCGGAAATCAGCCAGGGTCGGCTGGAGGCGCTGCTGAACTTTCAGACGATGGTGTGCGATCTGACCGGGCTGGAGGTGGCCAACGCCTCGCTGCTGGACGAGGCGACGGCGGCGGCGGAGGCGATGACCATGGCCCAGCGCGGCGCCAGGTCGAAGGCGCGCGCCTTCTTCGTCGACGAGAACTGCCACCCGCAGAACATCGCCGTGATCCGCACCCGCGCGGAGCCGCTGGGCATCGAGGTGATCGTGGGCGCCGCCCACGAGATGGATGCGGGCGCGGTCTTCGGCGGGGTGTTCCAATATCCCGGCACCTACGGGCATCTTTCCGATTTCACCCCCCAAATGGAGGCGCTGCACGCGGCGCAGGCGATCGGCATCGTGATCGCCGATCCGCTTGCCCTGACCGTACTGAAGGAGCCCGCCGCGATGGGGGCCGACATCGCGGTGGGCTCGACCCAGCGCTTCGGCGTGCCGGTGGGGTATGGCGGGCCGCATGCGGCCTACATGGCCTGCCGCGACGGGCTGAAACGCTCGATGCCGGGGCGCATCGTCGGCGTGTCGGTCGACAGCCACGGCACGACCGCCTATCGGCTGAGCCTGCAAACGCGCGAGCAGCATATCCGCCGCGAGAAGGCGACATCCAACGTCTGCACCGCGCAGGCGCTGCTGGCGGTGATGGCATCCTTTTATGCCGTCTTTCACGGGCCGAAGGGGCTCAAGGCCATCGCGCAGCGCATCCACCGCAAGACGGTGCGACTGGCCAAGGGGCTGGAGGCGGGCGGTTTCGCCGTGGCGCCCGCGCATTTCTTCGACACCGTCACGGTCGAGGTGGGCAGCCGGCAGGGTGCGATCATGAAGGCGGCCGTGGCCGAAGGCATCAACCTGCGCCGCGTGGACGACGACCGCATCGGCATCACCCTGGATGAACGCACCCGCCCCGCGACGCTGCACGGGGTCTGGAAAGCCTTCGGCATCGAACGCGACGATGACGATCTGACGCCCGATTACCGCGTGCCCGAGGCCCTGCTGCGCCAGTCGGACTACCTGACGCATCCGGTCTTTCACATGAACCGGGCCGAGACGGAGATGATGCGCTACATGCGGCGGCTGGCCGATCGCGATCTGGCGCTGGACCGGGCGATGATCCCGCTGGGCAGCTGCACGATGAAGCTGAATTCGGCGGCCGAAATGATGCCGGTGAGCTGGGATGAATTCGCCATGATCCACCCCTTTGCCCCAGCCGATCAGGCGGAGGGATATCATGAGATGCTGGAGGATCTTTCCGCCAAGCTGTGCGAGATCACCGGCTATGACGCGATGTCGTTGCAGCCCAATTCCGGCGCGCAGGGCGAATATGCCGGCCTGCTGACCATCGCGGCCTATCACCGGGCGCGCGGCGACGATCAGCGCCGCGTCTGCCTGATCCCCACCTCGGCGCATGGCACCAACCCCGCCAGCGCGCAGATGTGCGGCATGAAGGTTGTGGTGGTCAAGGCGGCGGCCAACGGCGACATCGACGTCGAGGATTTCCGCACCAAGGCCGAGGCCGCGGGCGACAGTCTGGCCGCCTGCATGATCACCTACCCTTCCACCCACGGCGTGTTCGAGGAAACGGTGCGCGAGGTCTGCGACATCACCCATCAGCATGGCGGGCAGGTCTATCTGGACGGCGCCAACCTGAACGCGATGGTCGGTCTGGCCAAGCCCGGAGAGATCGGCAGCGACGTCAGCCACCTGAACCTGCACAAGACCTTCTGCATCCCGCATGGCGGCGGCGGTCCCGGCATGGGCCCGATCGGCGTCAAGGCGCATCTGGCCAAGCATCTGCCCGGCCATCCCGCCAATGGCGGCGCCGAGGGGCCGGTCAGCGGCGCGCCCTTCGGGTCGGCCTCGATCCTGCCGATCAGCTGGGCCTATGTGCTGATGATGGGCGGCAAGGGTCTGACGCAGGCCACCAAGGTCGCGATCCTCAACGCGAACTATATCGCCAAGCGGCTGGACGGCGCCTTCGACGTGCTGTTCAAGGGGCGCGGCGGGCGCGTGGCGCATGAGTGCATTCTCGATACCCGCCCCTATGCCGACAGCGCGCATGTCACCGTCGACGACATCGCCAAACGGCTGATCGACCACGGCTTTCACGCGCCGACGATGAGCTGGCCTGTGGCGGGCACGCTAATGGTGGAGCCGACCGAGAGCGAGACCAAGGCCGAGCTTGACCGGTTCTGCGACGCCATGCTGGAAATCCGCGACGAGATTGCCGCGATCGAGGCGGGCGACATGGACCCGCAGAACAACCCGCTGAAGAACGCGCCGCACACCACGCAGGATCTGGTCGCCGACTGGGATCGCCCCTATTCGCGCGAACAGGGCGTGTTTCCCAAGGGCGCCTTCCGGGTCGACAAATACTGGCCGCCGGTGGGCCGGGTCGACAACGTCTATGGCGACCGCAACCTGGTCTGCACCTGCCCCCCGCTGGCGGCCTATCAGGACGCGGCCGAATAGCCCCGCGCCATGTCGCCCGCCCCATGCTGTCGCGGCGATGCGACAGGGGGCGGTGTTTCCGCTCAGCGCATCGCGCGGCTGTTTCCAACCGGCCTTGCAAGGGATACTATCGCGGGCGACACCTTTCGGCCAGCGGGGCCGCTGGCGAAAGGTCACGCGTTCCGAAATGCACTGCTTCAGCAATAAGGAGACGTTATCGCATGACAGACAGATCCGACATGACGCCCCGCAGGCGCCGGTTCCTCATGCAGGGGGCGGCGCTTGGCGCTTCGCTCATCGCGATGCCCGCTGTATTGCGCGCCGAAGAAATCAGCGGCGGGCGAGCCAAGCGCAATGCCTCGGCGTTCCGCACATATGACTGGCGCCCCTATTTCAGCGACCTGCGCAACGGCGCGATCCTGGCCGACACGACCAACCGCGCGGTGTTCTTCTGGGCCGAGGACGGGACGACCACGCGCGTCTACCCCAGCAGCGTGCCCCTGTCGGAGGAGCTGACCCGCCTGGGCCGCACCCGAGTGATCAAGAAGGTCGTCGGCCCCAGCTGGCGCCCCACGCCCTCGATGCTCAAGCGCAATCCCGACTGGCCCACCTATTGGCCGCCGGGGCCGGACAATCCGCTGGGCACGCATGCGCTGTACCTCAGCTGGCAGTATTATCGCGTGCATGGCACCGGCGACACGCGCAAGATCGGGCGCAAGTCCTCGAATGGCTGCATCGGGCTGTATAACGAAGATATCGCCGAGCTGTTCAGCATGACCAAGGTCGGCACGCAGGTGCTGCTGATCTGAGGCACGTCATCGGGTCAGGGCCCAGGCCGGGTCAAGGAAGGGGCGAGGACGGGTCCTGCTGACTTCAAGGGCCGATCGGGCGCAAGGGCCGATCGGCGGCTACGAAACGCGCGGCAAAAGCGCGACGCAAGCACGGCGGAATTAGCTTCGTAAACGTGGCTGGGGTGTCGGACTATATGAAAAAAGCAAGCATCATGTGTGGGACAGAAACGCAAGAGTCCCAAAAGCAGCATATAAAACAATAGAGAATGGTGCGGGCGGTGGGACTCGAACCCACACGGGGCTACGCCCCAACAGATTTTAAGTCTGGTATGTCTACCATTCCATCACGCCCGCAGCACCCGGACGATCATTCCAGCACGCCCGCAGCACCCGGACGATAGGCAAGCGGACGGAAGATGAAAAGCCGGTTCTCGCGGCCAG